>SKPT01000206.1 GCA_007119405.1 Phycisphaeraceae bacterium | reverse complement strand
GTCATCGAAACCCGACCACGAGGCGAGTCGCCCATTTATTCCCGCGTTGTTGCACCATGAACCAACGGACCATTGGACAGTTGCTCGCCAACGTGGGCCCCGCCGGCGCCTTCGCGGCACGGCGCACGGCCCGGGCCGACGACTTGAAGCTCGAGATCAAGGGCGTCGGCCCGCTCCGGTTCCCGCTCAGCGCTGCCCAGGCGCGCAAGCTGCGCGCGATCGCCCGACCCGCCCGTTACGGGCACAAGGAGCGCACGCTCCTGGACAAGAACGTGCGCCACACGTGGGAGATTCCCAAGAGCCGGGTCAAGATCGATCAACGCCGATGGAACCAAACGCTGCACCCGACCTTGCAGGAGCTTCAAGCGGAACTCGGCCTCCCGGAGCACTGCAAGCTCAAAGCCGAACTGCACAGCATGCTTCTCTACGAGCCCGGGCAGTTCTTCCAGGCCCACCAGGACTCCGAGAAGACCGATGACATGGTCGGCACCCTGCTCGTCACCCTGCCCAGCGACTACAAGGGCGGCGCGCTGGTGATCGAGCACCAGGGCGAGCAGGTCACGTACCGCGCCACGAAGGGACGACTCTCGTTCATCGCCTTCTACGCCGACTGCCAACACGAGGTGCGGCCGGTCACGCAGGGGCATCGCGTCGTGCTCAGCTACAACCTGATGCTCCGGGGCGACGCCACGGCCGTGTCACCCTCCCCGGCGACCGTCAAGACGCTGGCCAACCGCCTGCGCGATCATTTCCGCAAGCCCCGGCCGGCGCGCTACGCCCGCGATCCCAACGCGCCCCCGCGCGACCCGCCGCAGCGGCTGGTCTATCTGCTCGATCATCAATACACGCAGCGCAGCCTCGGCGCCGCGCGGCTCAAGCGCGACGACGCCGCCCGCGTCGCGGCCCTGCGCGAGGCGGCCACGCAGACCGACTGCGAGATCGCCCTGGCGCTGGCGGAGGTCGAGGAGACCTGGCATGCCTTCGAGAAGGCGGAGTTGGAGCCACGCGGGTATCGCTCGCGCCGCCGGTGGCATCGGACGGAGGATGAGGACGAATGGGAGCTGGAGGAGGACGAGACGCCCGAGCCGTTCGATCCCAACGACCCCGACGCCTACTCGCTTGAGGAGCTCATTGACTGGTCCGTGACCCTCACGCAGTGGCGCGATCTGGCGGGCAAGCGGGTTGAGCCCTTGTCGACGGCCGTCGACGAGGATGAACTCGCCTACTCGACACCTTCCGCGTCGCTCAAGCCCTACGCCAGCGAGTATGAGGGCTACATGGGCAACTGGGGCAACACGATGGATCGCTGGTATCGCCGGGCGGCTGTCGTGCTCTGGCCACGCGACCGCGACTTCGCCGTCCGCGCCGAGGCCAACCCGGCGTGGGCGATCAAGACCGTGGACCAGCGCATCCGCGCCGGGGCGAAGGACGAGGCGCGGCGGCTGGCCGAGACGCTCCTGCCCTTCTGGAAGCGCGCGGCGGAAGCCACGCAAGGGGCGGACTTTTTCACCACGACGTTGCGCGTCGCCGAGGGCCTCGACGCGCCGAAGCTCGCCGCGTCACTGCTTGGGCCGCTGCGGATCGAAGCGGCCACGCGAAAGGCGGCGCCACCGCTCGTCGGGCTTTACAGGCGTTACGGTGAGCCATGGATGCGCTCGCGGATCGGCCAATGGCCCACCGAGGAGATGCGTTTTGCAGGGCGCGACCGGGAAGAATGGCTGGCTCGATTGCCCGGCTTGTGCGAGGCGCTGCGCGCGAGGGATGAGCCCGCCGGCCCCGCCGTGGCGCGTCTCATGCTCGAACAGCAGTGGCAGTGGTTGACCGCCGAAATCGAGCTCGCCGGCAAGATGCGCTCGCCCAGCCAGCGGGACCGCGCCGCCGCGGAGCTTGAGAAACCGCTGCTCGGCTTCCTGGAGGCCGCCGCCATCGCCGACGCCCAGGCCCTGCAAGACCAGGCGATTCAGGTGCTGTCTTCCCAAGCGTTCGAGCCGCTCTGCTCGTGCCTTGTCGGCCTGCTGCGGCGGGCCGCGAAGTCCCTCGCCAACGACCGCGTCGCCGCGGCCGGCCTACCGCGGATCCACCAGCACTGCGTCGCTCTGCTGGAACAGCGCCTGGATCAGCCGAAGCGGGATGCCAACGACTGGTCCATCCAGGCACCGCTTGACTGCGCCTGTGAATTGTGCCGGGCGCTGGGCGGCTTCCTTGCCGATGCCGACGCGACGCAACTCGACTGGCCTCTGAAGAAGCAGGATCGCCAGCACATCCATGGGATGATCGAGGCGCACGAACTGCCCGTGCGCCACGAGACACGACGCTCCGGCCGTCCGTACACCCTCGTGCTCACCAAGACACGCGCCCTGTTCCAGCAGCTCGCCGCCGAGCGCAAGCGGTGGCGGGCCGATCTCGCCTGGCTGCGGAAGCAGAAGAAGCGCTTCGCGACCCCGCGTCGACGATAACGGCGGACCGCTGCTGCTGTCGACACGTCTGCAACACGCTCCAGATCCGCTCACACCAACGCTGGCCCTCTTCACCACGCGTGCCCTGCGTCAGCTTGCGATCCAGCACCACAAAGCGCAGCGCCTGCTCCGTCAGGTTGTTCGTCGGTTCCGCGGCCGGCCGGGCCAGAAACGTGAAGTACTCGCGCCCGTGCTTGCGAAAGCGATCAGCCAGCCCCCGCACAGCGGCGGCCACCGGGGTGAACTCGCCCAATCCTTGACATTTAGGCCTGCCTTGCCTAATATGTCATGTCGCGGGAGCCGATGCAATGGGGATGTTGCCAGAGTTCACGGTTGACGGGCTGCTCCCACCGGGCGACTACCCCCTGACTCTGGGGGAACTGCGCAGCTCCCTGCTGGTTTCGGGATCCGGGTGCTCGAACGATGCATCGCAGTGGGATGCCGCCTGGCGGCTGAAACTCGTCGACAACCTCAGCGTGCTGGTGAACCAGCTCTGGCAGGTCGGCGTCACCGAGATTTTCGTCAACGGCTCCTTCGTCGAGGATAAGGATCATCCCAACGACATCGACGGCTACTTTGCGTGCGATCTGCGGCAATTGGCCTCGGGCGATTTGGAGCGCCGCCTCAACCTGCTCGACCCGCACAAGGTCTGGACGTGGGACCCGGCAGCACGTCGGCCCTACCGCGGCTATCCGAAGAAGCAGCTGCCCATGTGGCACCAGTACCGCGTCGAGCTGTACCCACACGTCGGTCAGCCGAGCGGCATTCGGGACAAGTACGGACACGAGTTGGAGTTTCCCGCCGCGTTCCGGCGATCCCGCGGTGATGCACAGCCCAAAGGAATCATCAGGATCGGAGGTCACCCATGATCCGCAACGAAAACGAATACCGTGAGGCGGTCCAGCGACTGGCCGATGAGAAACAGCGCATCGCCGCCCAGAAGGCCGAACTTGAGAAGACGGGGCTCGCTCCGGAAGAGATCAAGCGAGTGCTTGATCCACTGCGCTCGTTCCACCTGCAACTTCACGAGGAAGTCGAAAGTTACGAGCGACTCAAGCGTGGCGAATTCGAGGAGATTCGAAATCTTCGGGGCCTGGGCCACCTGCTGATCGCTTTGCGCATTGCGCGCGGCATCAGTCAGCGGCAGCTCGCGGAGCGCCTCGGCGTGCATGAATCGCAGGTTTCACGTGACGAGCGGAACGAGTATCACGGCATCACACTTGACCGAGCAAGCCGGGTGCTTGATGCCTTGGGAGTGGAACTTCGCAGCACCGTTCAGGTACCGACAGAGAACCTCGCAGACGTCGCATGAAGACCTGTATGCGCCATCTGTGAACGGCGGCGGAAAAGTGCGGTGGGCGGCGGGGCGGAATTAAACGGCAGCGCCTCCAGAGAGGCGTCCGATTCAGACGCCGTTCAGCGGCAGCCAGCGGCCGGTGCGCGGATGGGGGTAGAACGCCTGGCCGGAGCAGCTGCCCAGGCGCGGGTTGGCCTCCATGTGCTCAATCCGCCGCTGGAAGTAGCGCGGCGGCAGGTCCAGGTCCAGGTCGAGCTTGCCCAGGTAGGCGAATCGGGACGCGTCGATCGTCTCATACCCGGCGTAGAAGGCGTCGATGACGCCCGGCCCGACGCTGCGTCGGCCGCGGTCCGCGCGGCGCATGATGTGGATGAAGCTGTGCCGGCGCGCGTACGTCTACGCCACCGCCGAGGCCACCGCCACGACCGCCCGCCGCGCCAACACCTGGACGCGCGGCAACGCCGTGGACCAGTCACGTCACCGGACCCAGGCCGAGGCGTTCGGCAAGCTCGTGGATGCGTTCGCGCAGAGCTGGGAGGGAGTTCTCGCCGAGCACGGCCCCGCCGCTCAACTGCCGGCGGATGCGCAGAACCACGCACACCGCCCGCGCAACTGACACCCGCCGCCCTGCGGCACCGCCAGGCCACACCGCCAGGCCCGCGCGGGCGCATCCTGCGCAAGGATAACATGGTAAATTCCCCGAGCACCGTAGGCCGCGGCTGGGGCGGGCCCCGGCGGTGCGCCATCCGCAAGCAGTGGCAGGCGGAGCTGACCGACAAGTTCAACCTGCCCGCCGTCGTCATTGATCGGAAGGTCTGGAACCAGCGGCGCAAGGCCGGCAGCGCCAACCCGTTCGACGGTGACGAGATCGTCATCGTCTCCTACGGCTTCGCGGCGCGCATGAAAGAAGACCTCGGGGCCATGCCGTTCGACCTGGTGGTCATGGACGAGGCCCACAAACTGCGCAACGCCTACCAACGCAGCCGCAAGGCCGGCCAGGCGGTGCGGTGGGCATTCGAGCCACGTCCCAAGATCCTGCTCACCGCCACGCCGCTCCAGAACAGCCTGCTTGAGCTCTACGGCCTGGGCTGGCTCATCGACGAGCACATCTTCGGCGACAAAAACACGTTCCAAAGCCGGTACTGCAACATGGGCGGCGACATCGTCGCCCTGCGCAACCGCCTCAGCCAGTTCTGGCTGCGTGAGGCGCTGGAGCAGAAGCTCGGGACGTCGGCGGTTGCCCGAACCCCTGCGCAAGCAGTTGCTGAAGCGATGACCCGTCGCGGTCTGTCGGCCGATGATAAGGTAGAATAAGCAGCCGACCGCATTGGAGCCGATGATGAGCATCAAGCATCATCTGGACATGCCGGCGATTGAGGCGTTCTGCCGCAAATGGCGGATTGTCGAGCTGTCGCTGTTCGGATCCGCCGTACGGGACGAGCTTCGGCCGGACAGTGACGTCGATCTGCTGGTGAGCTTCGAGGAGAACGCCCCATGGTCGCTGCTGGACCATACGCAGATGGAGCAGGAATTGGGCGAGTTGCTCGGGCGTCGCGTGGATCTGGTCAGTCGGGGCGGCATCGAGCGCAGCCGGAATCACGTCCGGCGCCAGAGCATCCTTGAAACCGCGGAGCCGATCTATCGTGCCGCGTGATCGTGACGCCGAGACCGCCACCGACATCATCCTGGCCTGCCCGCGGGTGAAGGTCACGGCCCGACGGGTGTGGGTGTCGCTGAGCGAGTCGTGGCCGGGCCGGGATGTGTTCGCCCAGGTGCATGCGAACCCGGAGCATGTGCCGTGCTGGCCGCCGCCGAGTGTCGTCGCCGGGCAGCCGGCACCGGGTTGTTGAACGTCGGCCGTGCCCCGGCCGAGCGGCGACCGCAGACCCTGGATGTTGACAGGCATGCCAATCGTCACCGACGCCAGCCGCGGGCGCGATCGCCGCGCCCTTGCCCCAGCGCGCCGGCTCCCGCCGCCAAGGCCGGAGACGGTGAGGCATGCGGGTTAAGTTTATGGCATTCGCGCCCCACGCCGGTGTGGCGGAATTGGCAGACGCGACGGGTTCAAAATCCGTCTTGGCGAGTGTGCAAGGCCGTATCAGATCGATAGTTACGGGTGTTCCGGGGGCTCGCGGGTCGCGCAGCGGGTTTCGCAATTCACTCAAGCATGATTAATCTGTTCATGCGTGGCGTGCGGTGTGCGAGGCGGGTGCGGACCCTGCCCTGTCCCGGTCCGGCGCAAGCCGTGTTGCCGGGGCGTGCCGCGTGCACACGTGGCCGAGGCGACGCGCGCACGAGGATTCCTGAGGAAGGCCTTTTGGGCACGAGCGGCGGCGTAGCGTGGCGTTGTCGGACGACGGTTCGATCACTACCGCTTCCATTGAAGCGGGTTGCCGG
>SKPT01000125.1 GCA_007119405.1 Phycisphaeraceae bacterium | reverse complement strand
GGCAGCTCGATCCGCCACTTTCCGAGATACGCCCCCGCAGATACTCGGCGAGCAACCGCCCTGCCACCTCTTCTGTCCCGATCAACTGACATGATTTGACGCGTCAACTGACATGATCTACACTGCCGACATCCTTCCGGGGGGCAAGGAGTCGCCGTTGTCCAAGTACCACGTCCTGCTCGACCAGGTCCGCCATGAGATCCAGGCGGGTGAGCACGGCCGCGCGGGCGATCGGTTCATGCCCACGCGCCGGTTCGCGCAGGTGCTCGGCGTGTCGCTGGCGACGGCGCAGAAGATCCACCGCCAGCTTCAGTACGAGGGCCTGCTGGTGCCGGACGCGACGAACCCGGCGATCATCAGCGCCCAGGGCGTGCGTCAAAGCCATGCCGGGCCACGTCGCCTGGGGCTCGTGGTCACGCATATCGCCAGCCCGTTCTTCAGCAACCTTGCCCAGCACGTCCAGGCGGCGGCCCAAGTGGCGGGGCAAGTGGCGGGGCATCAGGTGCTTGTCGGGTCGAGCGAGCATGACTTTTCCCGCGAGCGGGAGTTGATCGATTCGTTTCGCGACATGGGCGTCGAGGCACTGCTCGTGGCGCCGGGTCTGGACCCGCGCTGCGCGGAGTTGTATCGGAGGCTGATCGACACCGGCACGCCGCTGGTGATGCTCGGGCGTCGGCTGGAGGCGGTGCCCTGCGACTTCGTGGCCGCGCGCAACGGCGCCGGGGGGGCGGCCGTGGCGCGTCACCTGATCGACCTGGGCTTCGATCGCTTCGGGTACATCGCCTTCGGGCCGCGGCTGGTGCGTGACGAGCGTCTGGAGGGCTACCGCGACGCGCTGCGCCAGGCCGGGCACGATCTGCCCGCGTCGCACATCACCGACGGCGATGGGTGGGACATTGGCCACGGCGAGTCGGCGATGGCGCGGCTCGCGGCGCGGGGGCCGCTGCCACGGGCGATGTTCGCGTTCAACGACCTGCTGGCGATCGGTGCCCTGCGCTACTGCCGGCAGCACGGCATCGACGTGCCCGGCGAGGTGGCGATCGCCGGCTTCGACAACCTGGCCGAGGCACGCGTCACCGCCCCGGCGCTGACCAGCGTCGAGTACCCCGTCCAGGCGATGGCGCGCCTGGCGGTGCAGTGTGCGCTGGAGAAGCTGCAAGGCCAGTCGTCGGCCGCGTTCAACCGCATCCTGCTCGAACCGCGCCTCGTCGTGCGCGCCAGCACCGACGCACACTGGCAATACGAGCTTACCCGAACGCCCGATTACGTCGGGCAGGCATACGAGGCGATTTGATGCCCCCAACTGGAGTACCGTCATGGCTGTGAAGGAAACGGGCGTGAGCTACTACGGCCTGAGCTATCCCGAGCACGCGCAGCGCGACTTTCGCGAGATGCGCGAGCACAACTGCACGGCCGTGATCCTGGCGCTGTCCGAGTTCGACATCGACTTCTGGCTGCCCAACATCGCCCGCGTCGCCCAGGTGGCGCGCGACGAGGGCCTGCGCGTCTACCTGGACACCTGGGGCATCGGCAAGTGGTTCGGCGGTGAGCCGCCCAGCGTGTTCCTGACCAACCATCACAACAATCGACAGGTCGCGGCGATGACGGACGAGCCGTTGCCCGCGGCGTGCTTCAACACGCCGGCGTTCCGCGCGTACTTCTACGAAATCTGCGACAAGCTCGCCCGCACGGTCGACGCCGACGGCTACTTCTGGGATGAGCCGCACTACGCCCTGCCCAAGAGCTACGCGTCGATCACCGGCGGCGCGGGCGACGACTGGTCCTGCCGGTGTGCCATCTGCCAGAAGCGCTTCGCCGAGCAGTACGGCTACGAGATGCCGCGGCGGATGAACCCGGACGTGATCCGCTTCCGCCGCGAGCAGGCGCTGGAGATCCTCACCGAGGCGTCGCGCCGCATCAAGGCCATCCGCCCCGCGAGCAAGATCACCTGCTGCGTCCACGCGACGCTCAACACCTACTACGTCACCGAGCATCGCGGCTACGACGACTGGGATCTCGTCGCCCGCGAGGGTGGAATCGACGTGTTCAGCACGACGATTCTCTCGTATCAACTGCCGCGCAGCTTTTTCGAGTCCATCACGCGGCGGACGGTGGACGTGGCGCAGCGTCACGGGCTTTCGTCGCAGCGCTGGGTGATGGGCTACTACCAGCAGCCCGACGACCTGGCCGAGATCGGCCGCGTGATCGAGCTGTACCGCGACCTGGGCGTCGAGAGCATCTTTTCGTGGACGTATCGCGGCGGCGACGGCACCGTGCTCGCGGCGCCGGAGGCGCGCAAGGTGTGGGACGCGATCGGCGAAGCCTACGGAAAGGCGCTGGAGCAATGATGATGGGCACGACGATTCCGCCAATGACGTTGCACGATCATTTGGTGCAGCTTGCCGAGCGTTACGACCTGGCGCTACCGGCGCGGTGGCGGCTCACCGATGCGCCGCCGGCCGAGTCGGCGGACGTGCACGTGGGCCCGGGCGATGCGCAGCTTGACGCGACGTTGCCCGAGGATCGGCTCGTTCCGCTGGCACCGTGGCGCTGGGCGCGGCGCTTTCAGGAGATGCGTCGGCTGCTGACCGACGGGACGATCGAGCAGCCGGTGATGTACCGCAGCCGCTGCTTCGCCCCGGCCGCGATGGCAACACTGGCGCGGCTGATCTACCGCGAGCTGGACGTGCTGGGGTATCTCAGCGGCCAGGGCATCGTCGCGGTGTACGCCACCACATCCGCTGACCGGGCGGGCAACGTGCTGGTCGAGCTTGGCGACGGCGCGGCCGCGGGCATCGAGCTCGCCGCCGCGTTGCCCGACGGGGCGTCGGTCATCGATCGACACGAGGTCATCGCCCGCCGCGGCGTCGTCTGCGATCAGCTTGTCGACGCCACCACGCGCCCCAGTTCCGTCACCGTGGTCAACGCCGCGTCACCCGCCGGTTACACCGACACCGACTTCGAGCTGTTCGGCCTCGACGAGATGCAGGCGGCACTGGTCCGGGCCGCGGTCGCGCTGCTGCGCGAGCCCGGCGAGATCGAATCGCTGCGACGTCGACACCGCGAGCTTGTGCGCCTGACGCGCCTGGTGCTGCAAAGCGCCGCCGAGCGCCGCCGCCTGGAGGTCGCCCCCTCATGAGCAACGCCCCATCCATCGAGCCGCTGCGCGTCGCCATCGTCGCGCAGACCAACAGCCACACGCGCAAGTATTACCAGACGCTGCAAAGCGATCCGCGTCTGCACTGGGTGGCCGCGCACGCCGAGTCGTCCGAGATCGCGGCGCGCTTCGAGGCCCAGGGCTTCGGCGTGCCGTGCTACGACACGCTCGACGCGATGCTCGCCGCCCATCCCGAGCTTGAAGCCGTCATCCTCGCGTCCTCCAACGAGCGGCACCTGGAGCAGGTGCTCTGGGCGGCCGAGCATGGCCTGCACATGCTCTCGATGAAGATCCCGACGTTCGACCCGCACGAGTACGACCGCATGATCGAGGCGGTCGACGCGGCCGGGGTGATCTGCCAGGTCGAGCTGGAGCTGCACTACAACCCTGTGGTGCATCGCGTCAAACAGGCGGTCGGCACACTGGGTCGGCTGCACGCGATTCAGATGACCAACACCACGCTCTGCCCGATCTGGGCGTTCGCCTGGCAGGGCGATCCGCAGCGCGCCTACGGCCGACGTCATCCGCTGCGCGACGGTGAATCGCGCTGCCGCGGCGGGGCGCTGGCGGACCACCCGCACCCGTTCGACATGCTGCGCTGGCTCACCGGCAGCGACTTCGCCCAGCTCCACGCCCAGCTCGCACCCAACCTGCGCGGCGACATCGAGCTCGAGGACATGATTCTCGTGGCCGGGCACATGCTCGACGGCACGAGCTTTCTCATCGACCCCTCCTGGTCGCGCATGGAAGAGCGCATCGACACGCCCGGCCCGGGGTGGGAGCGTTTCCCCAAGCGCATGGAGGTGGAGCTGGCGATCGTCGGTGAGCAAGCTACGCTTTTGGCCGACTGCTTCGGGCCCAACATCTACCACAACGGCGCGCCCAACGACCGCTACACCGTGCATTACACGTACTTCGACGAATGGGTGGGCCTGATCGACGAGTTCGTGCGCTGCGTGCGCACCGCCAGTCAGCCGCGCATCAACCTGCGCTGGCACCGTCGCACCATCGACGTGATGAACGCGTGCTACGAGAGCGTCGAACAGGGCAGGCCCATTGATGTGACGCCAACCGCGTCAGGAGCAGACTGATGTCCCGCACCGCAATCCCGCCGCGTCTGATCTACCCGCCGCCGCGCGACGCCCAGTGGGGCGATGGCGTGTTGCGCATGGGCAGCCAGGCGAGCCTGCACGTGGCCGCCGGCGTCGACGCCGACCTGGTTTCGCTGTGCCAGCGCCTCTGGCACGCGTTTACGCGCGAGACGGGCAGCCTGCAAGTCGTTCGCCACGATGACTGGGCGGGGCATCGCTTCGTGCTGGTGGGCGAAGGCGCCCCTGGCGAGGGGCCGGCTTCGCCGGGCCAGGGTGACGGCTACTCGCTCACCGTCGACGACCGCGCCGCCGCGGCGGCGGCCCATGACGACACCGGCCTGCGTCACGCCTGGCTGACGCTCATGCAGATGCTGCACGTCGCGAGCCTGGAGCCCGGCGGCGAGTGCTTCGACATCACCCACGCCCGCATCCGCGACGGCGCGGCCCTGGCGTTTCGCGGCATCCATCTGTGCGTGTTTCCCGAGACGAGCATGCTGCTGCTTGAGAAGGCCCTGCGGCTGATTGGCATGCTCAAGTTCACGCACGTCGTGCTCGAGTTCTGGGGCACGCTCAAGCTCGACGCCCTGCCCGAGCTCGCCTGGCCGGGCGCCATGGACAAGGCCACCGCCCGGCGGCTGATCGACATCGCCCGCGAGATGGGCGTCGAGCCCATCCCCATGTTCAACAGTTGGGGCCACGCCTCGCAGAGTCGCGTGGCGTTCGGCCGACACGTCGTGCTCGATCAGAACCCGCGCCTGGCGCCCCTCTTTGAGCCCGATGGCTGGACGTGGTGCCTGGCCAACCCCGACACGCGCAAGCTGCTGGACGAGGTGGTGCGCGAGCTGGCGGCGTTCGCCGGGCCGGGCGGTTACTTTCACCTGGGCTGCGACGAGGCGTACTCGCATGCGACGTGCGATCGTTGTCGGGCGGCCGGCTCCCCGGCGGGCCTGCTCGCCGAGCACCTGAACCGTCTCGCCGAGACGGTCGCCTCGCTGGACCGGCGGCCGATCATCTGGGGTGACGCCCTGCTCGACGCCACGCGGTGGCGGCATCCAATCGAGGCCACCAGCCGCGCCGACCAGCAGACGCACCTGGCGCTGCCCGAGCTGTCGCGGAGTTTCGTCATCGCCGACTGGCAGTACTGGCTCAAGGAAGGCGATGTGCCGAGTGTCGCGTACTTCGCCGACGCCGGCTTCGACGTGCTGGCGTGCCCGTGGGACAACCGCGACAACGTGCGTACGCTGGCCCACGCCACCCGCGCCCACCGGGCGGCCGGCATGCTCGTGACCACGTGGGACCGCCTGCCCACGCAGCTTCGCGAACTGGTCTACGCCGCCTCCGGAGCGTGGTGCGAGGATCCCGGCGTGCTCGAGGGCCCCGCCTTCTCACCCATCCGCTTCACAAGCACCGCCACCTTGCTGCGCCTGCTCACGCCCGTCCGCGGCCGCTACGCCCAGGCGGGCTGGCTGCGGCACGAGGTCACCGCGACCGCCGTGGTCGACGCCGCGCACGGCCTGGCGATTGACGGCCTCACGTAACCGAAAGTGCGCGCGAGACAAATTTCTCGTCGGCGTCACTCGACCGACTCGAAAAGTCTCCGGTTATGGGGCTTGAGAAGCCGTGAGGGGCCGTCGGGACCAGAAGCGGTGGCTGGATCGATAGGTCGGGTGCGTCGAACGAAGATGCTCGGCGGGCTGTTGAACCATTACGAGCGGAAGGCGGCGTGAAAAGGTGGGTTATTCGCCGAGAACTCGAGAACATTCTGGGCCGCCTAGCTTGGCCCGCTTCACCTCTTCGTACAGCGTTTGTGGGGCTACACGGCTCCGAGCCCGGCCGTGTTTCCAACCGGGTAGTGTGCTCCATTGTGCTGGACTTACGGCGCCGGGGAAGGAGGCGTCCATGG
>SKPT01000399.1 GCA_007119405.1 Phycisphaeraceae bacterium | reverse complement strand
CTTCGCCGCCGTCGGCGACGGGGCAGGTGTCGACGGTGGCGTCGGGGCGGGCGCGGGCGCAGCCGGCGGCGATGGCGGCGGCGGCGGGGTCGGCGTCGAGGGCCTCCTTGAAGCTGTCGGGGGCGATGAGGATGTGCATGGCGGGTTGCCGGTGGCGGCGCAAAAAAAGACGCCCACGGAACGCAATGTCCGTGGACGTCCGGTGGCGGGGGCTTTTACGATCGCAGAGATGGGGCGATTTGTCAACCCCCTCTTGCTATTTTTTTACGTGTTGTAGGTCGCGGCCCGCACCGCCTCGGTGATGCGGCGGGTGTTGGGCAGCATCTCCTGCTCCATGCTGCGGTTATAAGGCGGGGGCACGTCGTGGGCGTTGACGCGGACCACCTGGTTGTCCAGCAGATCCATCCCCTGCTCGTAGATGCGGGTGGCGATCTCGGAGGCCACGGAGGCGAAGGGCCAGCTCTGGTCGACGACGACGCAGTAGCTCGTTTTGGCGATGCTCTTGAGGACGGTGTCCATGTCCAGCGGGCGGTAGGTGCGCAGGTCGATCACCTCGCAGTCGATCCCCTCGCCCTCCAGCGCCTCGGCCGCCTCCAGGGCGAAGTGCACCGGTCGGCCGGCGGTGACGATGGTGCAGTCGTCGCCCTCTTTGATGACGTTCGCCTGGCCGAAGGGGATGGTGAAGTCGTCGTCGTCCTCGGGCGGGGCCCATTGGCCGTGGAGGTAGCGAGAGAAGTCCTTGTCGCCGCGGGCGCCCATGCCGAGCATGCGCTCGGACTCGAGGTAGAAGACCGGGTCGTCGTCGCGGATGGCGGTCTTGAGCAGGCCCTTGGCGTCGCGCGGTGTGGCGGGGATGGCCATCTTGAGTCCGGGGACCTGGCTCCAGAGGCTTTCGACGGACCAGGAGTGCGTCGAGCCGAGCTGGCCGCCCGCGCCGTTGTTGCCGCGGAAGACGATGGGCACGCCGAACTGCCCGCCGGACATGTAGAGCATTTTGGGTGCGTTGTTGACGATCTGGTCGGCGGCGACGAGGCAGAAGGACCAGCTCATGAACTCGATGATCGGCCGCAGGCCGTACATCGCGGCGCCGACGCCTGCGCCGGAGAAGCCGGTCTCGCTGATGGGCGTGTCGATGACGCGTCCCGGGCCGAACTGATCGAGCATGCCCTCGGTGACCTTGTAGGCCCCGTTGTACTCGGCGACCTCCTCGCCCATGATGAAGACGCGCTCGTCGCGCTGCATCTCCTCGACCATGGCTTCGCGCAGGCCGTGGCGATACTGGTACTTGCGCGACGCGGTGGCGGACGTGGCGTTGTTGTGGTTGTTGCTGGTGGTGGTGGTCATGTCGAAGCGGATTCCGTTATTTCGTTGTAGGGTGGGTAGAGCGAAGCGAAACCCACCAGCTTTGTCGATGATCCACGGCCGACATGGTGGGTTTCGCTTCGCTCTACCCACCCTAACATCATGGCTGTCAGGAGAAGCGCGCGGCGTTGGGTACCCCTGGTGACTTGCCCGTCAGTTGCATGTACAGCGCGTCGGGGCACAAATCCACGCCTGCCTCCCACATAACCTCACCTCCCGAGCCGATCTCCACTCGGTCGAACGCTCCCGGCTCATTCCATACGGCGAAGACGCCTGTCCCGGCAAGCGGTGCCAGATCCACATCGCCCGCGGCGCCATCGTCATAGCGCAACCGAAGCCGAAAATCGGCGAGTGGGTTGATCTCAATGAGCCTGGGCCTCATGTCCGGTTCCCTTGTCTGGGGGGATTGACTCTCAACAGCGGCAGCAGCACCTCGCGCCATTCCTCGATGGAAGCGCAGACACCGTTGATCTCCAGCCCTTCATCGTCGTAATAAATCTCCAATCGCTGCTCGCAACAGCCGCACTTGATCAGTCGGCGGGGGTTGAGCTTGCCGCGGCCCTTGCGCTCAAAGACGCGCAGGCGCCAGCCCCAGCCCAAGCCTGGCTGTGCGATCTTGCGATTGAAGGGGCGGTCATGGGTCATTTTCAATGTGCTCGGGGACAGCCGGTCGGTCGATCATGCCAACACGCACGCCGCGACGCCGATTGCGATCACCCCCACCAGTATCCCGCCGAAAATCCCAAGCATTACCGCCGCGCTCTTCGGGTGGCCGAGGTTGATCGTCCAGCCCAGTGCCGGCACGCGCTTGGGCACCCACAGCCGCGTGTCCTGCTTGCTGAAGTAGAGCGCCATGAACGCCGGGCCGCTCCAGTTCGCCGCGTCGTGCCACTGCTGGTCATTGAGCTCGTGTTGCGTGAGTTGATTCATGTCCGGGCTCCGGATGTTGATCGCCGGGTCGCGATCACCGCCAGGGACACGCCCATCACCGCCAGCACGCCGGCGATGTAGGGGATCACCGCCATGTGCTGCGTGGCGAAGATCGCGAAGACCAGCGTGATCAGGAACACGAAGATGCACACGGCCCAGGCGATGGACACCGCCGGGTGGCTGCCCTGGATCGTCACACTGTCCTCGCCGTCACGTACGCTGACATCTGCCATGGTCCTGCCTTTCATCGTGGGCTGCGGAACACGTCCTTGAGGCGGATCACCAGTCCGGGCAGCGCCGCGGGCCGAAGCTCGTCCTCGCCCTGGCCGCGGGCGTCCTCGCGGTACTGGCCCTGGTCAAGCGTCAGGCACAGCAGCGACTTGTCGAAGTGGTTGACGACCCAATAATTCGGCACGCCGAAAGCGGCATAGCGGCGGCGCTTGACTTCGTAATCGTGACGCTCGTGGCCCCGGCTGACCGACTCGATGACGATCGTCGGCGGGACGCGCAGGCGGCCCAGATCTTCCTCCGAGCTCGCGGGCCGAGCCTGACGCTGACGACGCCTGTCCTCGGGCAGGGTCAGCACGGCGTCAGCCTTGAGGACCGTCTGCTCATCGAGCACCAGATCGACCTCCAGCGAGACGTCGCCTCCCTGCTGTTCAAGTTGATCCTCAAGCTGCCGCAGCAGGCGATGTACGACGCGCAGGTGGTTGTAGTAAGCCGCTCCCATTTGGACAAGCACCCCCTCGAGCATCTCCAGCCGCCCCTCGTCCCACAGCCGCTCCACCTGCGGATCGTCCAGGTCGGCCAGGCACCATCCGCTGCTGCCGGGTGCGAACTCCCGCGGTTGTGTCGATGCCGTCTGAATCATCACTTACCCACAAGTCAACATGCCCTGATCACCGCCACTTCAAGCGGTAGCCGACGAAAACGCTTCCGAAGAGCACCGCGGCGGCGATGGCGTGCGAGGCGGTTTCCGGCTGCGCGAAGCTGCTGAGCGTGTACACCACACCCAACAGGATCATCAGGATCGGGAACACCTGACCCAACGTCCGCATGGTCGTGCTCCTGTACCGCCGGCTCGCAATCGCCCCTCCCCTCACTCCCCGCTGTTGTCATCACGAATCATCGCCGGCAGCTCGCCCTTCTCAAAAGGCGGGAACGGCTGGCTGAACACGTCCGTGTACATCTCCTCGCTCCCCGGCTCGGGCGCCTCTTCCGCGTACTTGACGCAGTCGATCGCCTCCTGCTTCGCCCGCTGATCCAGCTCGTCGATCTGCTCCTGGCTGACCAGCTCACGCTCGATGAGGTGGTTGACCAGCAGGTTGATGCAGTCGCGCTGCTGGATCTCCTTGACCTCGTCCTTCGTCCGGTACTTCTGCGGGTCGGACATGGAGTGGCCCTGGTACCGGTACGTCCTGACGTTGATGAAGCAGGGGCCGTCGCCGGCGTCCTCGTCGTGGTTGAGCACCGTCGTCGTCGAGCCGCGCGTCTTCTCGATCTCCGTGTGGAAGGTGTCGTAGATCTCCAGGAGGTCCAGGCCGTCGCACTCGGCGTAGCGCATGCCGTAGGCGTCGGCCTTCTTGGAGAGGTCCTCGGCCATGGCGGTGCCGCGGGCGATGTGCGTGCCCATGGAGTAGTAGTTGTTCTCGACGGCGAAGATGATGGGCAGCCGCCAGATGGCGGCGAGGTTCATCGACTCGTGGAAGGCGCCCTGGTTCAGCGCCCCGTCGCCGAGGTAGCACAGGCAGACCCGGTCTTCGCGGTTGTACTGGATGGCGAAGGCGATCCCGACGCCCAGCGGGCACTGGCCGCCGACGATCGCGTGCCCGCCGTACATGTGCCGGGGCTTGTCGAAGAAGTGCATGGACCCGCCCTTGCCCTTGGCGCAGCCGGTGATTTTGCCGTAGAGCTCGGCCATGGCGTAGTTGGGGTGCATGCCGCGGGCCAGCGCGTGGCCGTGGTCGCGGTAGGCGGTGATGACGGGGTCGTCGTCGCGGGCGGCGGCGATGGAGCCGACGGCCACGGCCTCCTGGCCGATGTAGATGTGGCAGAACCCGCCGATCTTCTGCTGCATGTAGCTCTGCATCGTCCGCTCCTCGAAGCGGCGGATGAGCATCATCTGGTGCAGCAGGTCCATCAGGCGGGACCCGTCCAACTGGTCGGAGGGGCGGGCCCGGGCCTTGTCCTGGGTCGCGGTCGCCATGAAAACGTCCTTCATTATCGTGGATTGGCCCCCCCGGCTCGGCCCGAGCCCAGCCGCGCCGGCCTGGGTCGCCCGTGTTTATCTCGTCCCGAACGCGGCGTGAATCAAGCCCGGCGCCACCCGCGGCGCGAACCGTCGGCGGCCCGCCGAGCGTTATCGAGGCCCTGAGATAGTTTAGAAGGGCTCTGACGCGCCAGCAAGTGAACGGCGCACACCAGGGGACCGGCGCCGGTGCGGCATCACCGCGGCAAGCACCCCCGTCGCCGGCGCCGGGCGGGGGTCGGCGGTCGGAGGCGACCCGCTGCAAGGGGCGCGGGCGTCTCCGGCTCGAAGCGGGGAGCTTCGCGAAGCCGCAGGCGGCCGGGCTTACACCGGCACGTGATTGCGGCAGGTGCGGTCCAGGGCCTCGGCGATCCGCCCGATGCTGCGGACCAGCTCCGCCAGCACGTCCGGCGTGACCGACTGCGCCCCGTCGGTCAGGGCGTGCTCCGGGTCGTGGTGGGTCTCGATGATGAGCCCGTCGGCGCCGGCGGCGACGGCGGCGCGGGACATCGCGGGCACCAGCCGGGCGTGGCCGGTGCCCTGCGAGGGGTCGACGATCACCGGCAGGTGCGTCCGCTCACGCAGCTCGGGCACCGCCGAGAGCGAGAGCGTGTTGCGCGTGTGGTCCTCGAACGTGCGGATGCCCCGCTCGCACAGGATCACCTGCTCGTTGCCCGCGGCCAGGATGTACTCGGCCGCCTGGAGGTACTCGTCGATCGTCATGCTCATGCCGCGCTTGTAGAGCACCGCCTTGGGCTGCTTGCCCGCGGCCTCGAGCAGCTTGAAGTTCTGCGCGTTGCGCGTGCCGATCTGAAGGCAGTCGGCGTACTCGGCGACCATCTCCACGTCCTCGGGCGTGACCACCTCCGTCACCACCGCCAGGCCCGTGCGCCGCCTGGCCTCGGCCAGCAGCTTCAGCCCCTCTTCGCCCAGGCCCTGGAAGGCGTAGGGGTTGGTGCGCGGCTTGAACGCCCCGCCACGCAGGGCGTGGGCGCCGGCCTGCTTGACCGCCTCCGCCACCGCCAGCAGCGCCTCCTCGCCCTCGACGCTGCAAGGCCCGGCGATGATGTTCACCTCCGTGTCGCCGATGACGCAACTGTCGCCGAGGCGCACCTGCGTTCGGCGCTTGCGCGTCTCGTAGGCGGCGAGCTTGTAGGGCGCGAGCACGCGCATCACGCGGTCGACCCCGGCCGCCCGCTCGACGCGGCCCTGGTCCTTGCGGCGGTCCTCGCCGATCGCGGCGACAACCACCAGCTCCGTGCCGTGGATCACGTGGTCGCGCAGGCCCATCTCCCGGATCAGCTCGCACACGTGCTCGACCTGCTGCTCACTGGCCTCGGGCTTCATGACGACGATCATGGCGTTGCTCCTGTGTCGATGGGGTGGGGGGTGGTCGGTTCAACCGCGAAGGCCCGAAGGGCCGCGAAGGTCGCGAAGCAGGGCAAAGGCACATGCCCCTTCGTGCTCCCTTCGTGTTCTTCGTGTCTTCGTGGCAAGGTCTCGCTCTCGGGGCGGGGTTCAGCCAATAAAAAAACCCTGACGCGTTTGGCCGCGTCAGGGTCGCCTGTTTCCGATTGCTTGCTCAAGCTCGGCTACAGCGTCCAACCCATCGCG
>SKPT01000001.1 GCA_007119405.1 Phycisphaeraceae bacterium | reverse complement strand
GCGTGGAGCCCCGCGTGGTCAAACGCCGGGCGAAGTCGTATCCGCTGATGAATCGCCCACGCGCGGAGCTGCGTAAGATGCTGATGTCACAAGGGCTTGCAGCTTAAGTTCATGGCATTCGAGTGTAAAAGCCATCGGTCTGACCCCTTTTGCTGGAGGTTGCCACATTTCGAGGCGGCGGGAGGGCAAGTCGCGCGATCCTTCAGTTCAGCCCATTGTAGTTCATCTTGACTAAACAGCACACCTCATTACCACTTGCGGCTGAAGGCCGCGGGCGCGTTTGGCTGCCCGGTTGCGACGTTGGCGGTAGTTCAACCCGTGAGCAACGAGTACATCGGCGTGGTCGGGGCAACGCTTGTCACGATGTCGGCGTCGTGAAGCCCGCGGCCATCACCACCGTAGCGGGGGTGCGTGCTTGCGACGGGGCCCGCGACTCCGATTGTTCCATGATTTTTCAGCGTCCGAATTGAAACGGCCGACAAATATCGGCACAATGGCGTGTGGGACCCGGATGGTCGTACGTCGGCGGAAGGGTTTCGACCGCCTCCGCCGTCCGCGCCGCGGCCGTCGTGGCCGCATTGAACGACACGCAAGGAGAGCACCATGGCCAAGAAGAAAAGCACCAAGAAGAAGGCGAGCAAGGCGGCCGCCAACGAAGCGCCGCTGACCAAGAGCCAGATCCACGCCCACATCGCGGACAAGACCGGTCTGGCGAAGAAGGACGTGGCCGCCGTGTTCGAGGAGCTGGAGAAACTCATCGGCCGCAATCTCAAGCGCGGCCCGCAGGTGTTCAAGCTGCCGGGGCTGGCGAAGATCGCGGTCCGGAAGAAGCCGGCGACCAAGGCCCGCATGGGCCGCAACCCCGCCACCGGCGAGGAGATGATGTTCAAGGCCAAACCCGCGAGCAAGAAGGTCAAGATCACGCCGCTGAAGAACCTGAAGGAAGCTGCCGGCGCCAAGTAAGTCGCCTCGGCCTCGTTGATGCGAAAGCGGAGCCCCCGGGCGCGCTCCGAAGGCCGGGGGTTCTTCTTGCGCCCGCCCGTCGTCGCCACGCATCGGCCACGACAGCCTGGCTGCCGGCCTGGTGCGCTTCGCCATCGACCGCGAGACGGCGTACAAGCTGCGGGCGTTCCTGTAGGGCATCAGCGGCGGCCCGCCGCCGGAGTGGACTCAGTTTGCCGATGATGGGATCACGACGACGGTGGAGCAATGGGTGGCTGCTTTTCTTCTGTGATTGCAAGCTGCCCCGTAAGCCTCCCGATTTCTTCTTCCATTTTCACAATACCCTGCTGTTGGATTCGGAGTGCGGTGTCTCTAACCCACTTGAAGCCATCGAACGTGTCCCGTGCTTCTTCGACGTTAACATCCAGGTCGTCGGGGCACTTTGGATGCGTTAGTCGATCGCGTACTTTCCGCGCTCGGTGTAACGCTTGAAATCCGGGGCCTCCGAAGTCAACGACCGTTTCCGCACCATGCAACCTCGCGTATATCTTGAGGGCAAACTTCAGGTTGTCCTCAAACCGGAGGCGGGCTGGCAGCTCTTCCGCACGACCATTTGGTTTGAGCGAGTACGTCTTCTCCTTTAATAGCGCCAGTTCAGCTTGCGAAAACGACAAGCTGGCGATCCCGCCCGCGAGGACTGCGCTCTGCTTGAGGCTCCAAACAACAGCTTCGATCGCAGCGAAGACTGTCCGGACGTACGTGCGTCGGGAAAACTGATACGGTTCACGTTCCATGACTGCTGCGGCGGCCGCTACGTCGCTGTCGACGAGATCTACAAGTCGTCGGTTCACCTCCTCACGGGCTCGGCGCGCCTCAACACCCGGTCGCAGTCGTAAAGGAAGCGGCGGCGCATCCATGCCTCTCTCCTCAGTTGACGCCTCGGGGTGACCATGGTGTTATTGTGGTCAACCTGCCAGAACCCAAAGACAAGTCCAGCATCTCGATGGACACCGAACTCGTCCAGCGCCCCGACGCCGTCGCCGAGGCCCGCTACGAAGCCCGGCGCACCTTGATAGAGCGGATTGTACGTCACGGCCTGGCCAAGGAGGAATCCTTCCTCGGCGATATGGAGATCTGGTGCGGGCAGGCACGGTGCCATCCGTCAAGCTCGGCCGACGCCGGTTGGCCGCAAACGCCGTCGTTGAGCATGTCCTCGGCGTCGGTGACGCCAGCGTCAGGTGTTGTGATCACCGCCCCGCGCCGTTAGGGTGCAGGTGCGCTTGGGCCGTGGGCGCGCTCGCCGGCGGCCAAAGGCACATGAGCACGCCCTGCCGCCGACCTCCGACTGGAGCCCAGCATGTTTGTACTGACCGACACAGCCCGAGCATTCTTGAGCAAGCTACTCGATCAGGCGCGGGCGCCCGAGGAGGCGGCCGCCCGCGTCGTCCACGAGGAGGAGGGGCTGACCCTCTCGATCGATCACCCGCAGGAGGGCGACGAGACCTTCGAGTATGAGGGTCGCACGGTTCTGCTGCTCGCCCCACAGGTCGCCGAGACGCTCGACGGTCGAACCCTCGACGTGGTGGAGGGTGAGGACGGGCCCACGCTGGCGGTGCAGGACAACGAGTGAGGCAGGCACTCAGCGACGCGGGGGGGCCGGGCCATGTCGGCGTGCGATGGCCCACGATCAGCGGATTCCGGGCGGCCGCCGCGAGTCGCCCGGCGGGACCGGCCATGCGATCATGGACGGACCCACCGCCGAGCAGGGCCAGTTCATGGCACGCCAGACGTGGCCCTCCGTCGCGCCCGTCACGAGCGGGGTCGCGACCGCGCTGTCCTTCAGAGCCTGCCCGGGTAAGGCGTTGGCCGGGCAGGGGGCACTGGCGGTGTGATATCGTTTTGGTGGCAGGGGCACGGAGCGCCTGGCCCGAGACCAGAAGAACATGCTGACGCACCGCGACATGTCGCTGATGCGGCCGACGCCAACGGCCGGACGCTGAATTGCTCGGCCGCCTGCCCGACACGGCGCGAGGAGCTTGATCATGACCGGTCGCACCCGCCTGCTCACCGCCCTGGCCGGGAAGACACCGGACCGCGTGCCCATCTCGACGTACGAGCTCGTCGGCCACAACAGCCGCGCATGGGAGAACCACGAGACCAGCTACCGCAGGCTGATGCAGCGCATCCGCGCTGACACCGACTGCATCGCCATGTGGAACCCGCGCGGCAACGCCACCCTGCTGGCCAGTGTCGCGGCGGTGCCCGAGACCTGCCACGAGACACGCCATGGCACGCGAACGCGCACCGAGCGCGTGGTGCACACGCCCGGCGGCGATCTGCGATGCGTCACCGAGTGCGACGACCGCGTCCACACGACGTGGGTCATCGAGCCGTGGTGTAAGTGCCTGCCGGACGTGGACGCGGCGCTGAGCGTGCCCTACGAGCCGGTTTGCTACGACGTCTCGGACTGGCCGCGGATCCGCGCCGAGGTCGCCGATCACGGCATCGTCATGCCGACACTGGCGGACCCGGCGCTGATCGCCGCGGAGCTGATGAGCTTTCAACATTTCACGATCTGGGCGTTCGAGCAGCCCGATCACTTCGGCCACGTCGTCGACATCGTGGCCGAGCGGGTCATGGAGAACCTGCGACGGCAGCTTCAGGTAAACGTTGCGGACCTCTACCGCATCGTCGGGCCCGAGTACTTCACGCCGCCTTACCTTCCGCCGAGGCTGTTCGAGCGATTCGTGGTCCCGCACGTGACGGCGATGACAGAGTTGATCCACGCGCACGGCAGCCGCGTACGGCTGCACTGCCACGGACGGATCGGGCAGGTGCTCGGGATGATGCTCGACACGGGCTGTGACGGCATCGACCCGTGCGAGCCGCCACCCGACGGTGACATGGAGCTGGACGAGGTCAAGCGTCGGTGCGCCGCGCGGGGCGTGAGCGTCTTCGGCAACATCGAGCTGAAGCTGCTCGAAGCTGGAACGCCAACACAGGTGCGGGCGGCGGTGGCGCGGGCGATGGACCAGGCCAAGGCCGGCGGCGGGTTCGTGCTCATGCCCACGGCCGCGCCGATCGACGTGTCGCTGTCACCGCGGACCGAGACGAACTACATGGCCTTGATCGACACGGGCCTGGAACTCGGCGGTTACAATTGAGTTGCGTCATGCATTCCTCGCCTGACCTTCAAGGAACTGACGCCATGCCGCCCCACGCCACGGCCCTTCCCGACAACGCGGCAAAGTCCGCGCTGTGGCAGGCCTACCACGCCCGCCGACCGCCACGCGTGCCGGTGCGCCTCAACGTCAACCCGCGCGTCGTGCTCAACGATCCTGAGCTCAACCGCGCCGGCTACAGCTTCGAGGACGCGGCGAACGACCCACGCATCGCCGTCGAGGTGTCGCTGATGCACCAGCACCACCTGCGCATGACGCTCAATCACCACACCGACGCACCCACGGGTCTGCCCGAGGTCTGGGAGGTGTCGCTGGAGGTGTACAACGTCTACGAGGCGGCGTACTTCGGCGCCGCGGTGCGTTTCCCGGCCCACCAGGTCCCCGCGACGGAGCCGGTGCTCGACAGCAGCGACTATGGCGCGGTGCTGGCGGTGGACATCGAGCGACCGCTGGAGAATCCCTACATCGCCGACCGCCTGGCGTTCTGGAAGCAGATGGAGCGCGCGTGCCGCGACCTGCGTTACGAGGGTCGGCCGGTGCGACTGCGGCCGTGGGCACTTCTCGGCAGCGACGGGCCGATCACCGTCGCGTGCAACCTGCGCGGCACGGACTTCCTGGCGGAACTGCTGGAGCAGCCGGAGCAGGCACAGCGGTTGCTGGCGCATCTGACCGAGGCGGCGATCCGCCGGCGCGACGCCTTCGCCCGATACTGGGGCGATCGCGTCAGAGCACACAACGGCCTGGCGGACGACGCCTGCGCCATGCTCAGCCCGGGCATCTACAAGAAGATGGTGCTGCCGCACCACCAGCGCTGGTACGAGGCCGGGCCGGCGACGTCGCGGAGCATGCACCTGTGCGGCGACGCCTCGCACCTGTTCCCGACGCTGCACCGCGAGCTTGGCGTCACGAGCTTCGACACGGGCTTCCCCATCGACTTTGGCCAGGTGCGCCGCGAGCTTGGCCCGGACGTGGAGATCAGCGGCGGCGTGCCGGTGGATCTGCTGCTGAGCGGCACGCCCGACGCCGTGCACGAGCGGACGCGGACGATCCTGCAAAGCGGCGTCAAGGAAGGTGGCCGCTTCATCCTCCAGGAGGCGAACAACCTGCCGCCACGATGCCCGCCGGCGAACCTGGCGGCGATGTACGAGACGTCCCTGGCGTGCGGCGGGCACGGGACCGGCGCTGCGGGGGAAGGTGGCGGATGACCGAACCGCATCGCAACTATTCCGCGCCTCGTGCTCGCCCCCAAACCTCCCCATGAGCGATGACGATGCCTCCCACCCCCCACGACCGCGTTCGCGAAATCCAGATGGGCCTGGTCGCAGGCGATCGTATCGGCGGGCCCACTGCCAAGGCCTGCCAACTGGCCGACTCGCTGATCCACTGCGGTCGGTTCGACGCGGGGGACGTCCGCCGACGATTTCTTCAATGGCGGCGCACACGAGGCTTCGACACCGGCCCTGTCGCCGCGGAGGTGTTCGAGCTTATCGGCGGCGGCATTGATCCCGCCGAGGCACCGGCCCGCGTGCACGAGCAACACGGCGGTCTCACCGCAGGCTGCAACCCCGCACACCGCCGCTGGCGATGGCCGCGTTCATCCTCGACGCGAAGTTGGCTCAAGCTGCCCGCGTCGAGGCCGCCATAACGCACTTCGACCGCCTCGCCGGCGACGTCGCCGCTGGCGGACACGTCGTAGGCGTTGATCCGCCGGCTTCGCACGGCTGCCGATTTCAGCGCGGGACGGATGGAGCCTGTGGCAGGCGAGCCGGCTCTGCGGTTGGGAACTGTTTTCATCATGTCCCCGCCTCGCCATGCAACCGTGGGCGCACCTGCCACTGGCGTTGCGGATCACGGCTGGGCCAGCACCTGGCGGCTGACCCAACATCGTGGCCCCCGTGAGGGCCGGGTACCGAGTCCGTAACCGTTCACGCCTTGTGTTGCCATGGCCGCCCAACCACAACATATAGGGGTTGCGCCATGCCGCCATTCTCGGTACAAGATGGAGGATGGGCAGGCGATACACACAAAGCCAACTCG
>SKPT01000178.1 GCA_007119405.1 Phycisphaeraceae bacterium | reverse complement strand
CTTGAGTAAAGTGGCGCCCAGAGGGTATATTGCACCGCCAGCGCGGTCGGCCGGCGGGCGGTGGCCAAGGATGCGAGCGACGATGAGCGCGAACCCAAGCCCGAATCGGACGACGCCGGCGGCGCTGGCCAGCCGCTTGCGCCTGTTGCAGGTGGACCTGGCGGACGTGGCGCCGGCGCAGCGGCAGGAGCACCTGGCCGAGGAGCTGGAGCGCGTGCTGGCCGAGCAGAGCGCGGACCAGCGCCTGGCGACGCTGCGGGAGCTGATGGGCCACTTCCCGGCGTTCGAGCCGGCCAGGCCCGATGCCGACGAGGCCGAGGCGCAGGAGCCGGTCGAGCCGGAGCATCTGTCGGACCCGTCCTGGCTGGTGACGCGGCTGCTGGAGCTGGCGCCGGAGCTGGACGAATCGCAGAAGCGGGCCGTCGCCCAGCGGCTTGCGGAGGCGGACCTGGTGCCGCCGCCGCGTCACGAGAGCTGGTCGCCCGAGGTCGAGGCCGAGGCGCGGCGGAAGTTCCAGCTCGGCGAGGAGGCGGTGCTGGACCCGCAGCGGGCGCTGCAGATGGCGGGGGAGCTGGCGGAGCTGACGATCAACATCGAGCGGATCGTGCGCAGCACCTGGCGCGAGGTGGCGCCCAAGTCCGAGCTGCTGTCCAATCGCCGGTTGCAGGCCCAGCTCTCGGCCTACGTGGCCGGGGACGAGGAGGTCTCGCGGACGCAGGTGATCGAGGAGCTGGAGCGCGTGCGGCAGATGGCGGCCGGGCTGGTCGCGGCCGTGGGGCAGGTCGGCCGGCAGTTCGTCGCCCGCTACGCGAGCAAGTACGCGCCGATGGAGATCGAGACGCTGGCCCGGCAGGACAAGCGCTGGCACGAGAGCGCCGACGTGGCGTGCTGGCGCAAGTTCAAGGAGCTGGCCGAGTCGATGGACGAGGCCGCGATGGAGCGCGAGGTCAAGCAGATCATCACCGACTACACGACGTCCCTGGTCAAGGGGCTGAACCGCTAGCCGCCGCCGGACAACTTCCATGCCCGCAGAGGTTCATTGGCACGAGGGGCTGTTTCTTCAGCCGCACCACTTCCAGGCGATGTCGCGCGCCCAGGCCGAGTCGCTGGCGGCGCTGCGGCGGCAGGTGATGGCCTACCCGTGGGGGGTGATCGACGCCCGGCTGTCGCGCGACGCGCTTGAGAACATGCTCGTGCGGTTCGACCGGCTGCACGTGATCATGCCCAGCGGCGTGGAGCTGCGCGTGCCCGACGAGGCGGAGCTGCCCACGCTCGAGATCAAGCGCGCCTTCGAGAGCAGCAGCGACCCGATCACCATCAGCCTGGCCGTGCCGCTGTGGGACCCGCAGCGGCCGAACACCGTCGAGGATGACGGCACCGAGCCGTGGAGGATCAAGCGGCTCTATCGCCTGGCGGAGATGGATCGGCCGGACGAGAACACCGGCGACAACCCGCACCCGGTCGTGTACCGGCGGGTCAACGCGCGGCTGGTGCTCGAGGGCGAGGACACGGCCGACATGGAGGTCCTGCCGCTGCTGCGCATCGTCCACGCCACGGGCGAGGAGACGGGCCACCCGCGGCAGGACGGGCAGTTTGTCCCGCCCTGCATGTGCATCGCCGGCTCGTCGGTGCTGCGCGAGATGATCCGCGACCTGTGCAACCAGATCAGCGCCGCGCGGCAGGCGCTGGTGGTGCAGATGAGCCGGGCCGGCTTCAGCATCGAGTCGATGCGCGGGATGCAGCTCGAGCAGGTGATGCGCCTGCGGACGCTCAACCGCTACGCCGGCCGGCTGCCCACGCAGGCGGAGCTGGGCACGACCAGCCCGCTGGCGATGTACCTGTCGCTGCGCGAGATGCTCGGCGAGCTGGCGGCGCTGAATCCGGGCAACGACGTGTTCGACGTGCCGGCCTACGACCACCATCGGCCGCTGGAGGCGTTCGCCTCGCTCAACGAGAAGCTGCGGTCGCTGCTGGGCGGGGCGGTCAGCGAGCCGTGGCTGCGCGTGGGCTTCGAGAGCGAGGACGGCACGATCCTGGCGCGGCTGGAGGAGCGGCACCTGAGCGAGCCGACGCAATACTTCCTGGCGGTGCAGACGCGGCAGGATCCGCAGGCGTTGGCGTCGCTGGTGGAGGACCCGGACCGGTTCAAGCTGATGCCGGCGGCGCTGGCGGGGCGTGCGATCTACGGGATCAAGCTCCAGGAGGAGCGTCACCCGCCGCTGGGCCTGCCGGCGCGGGCGGACCTGCACTACTTCCGGCTGCAGCGCGAGGAGTCGGCGCGGATGTGGGAGCGGATCCTCGCGGACAAGGCCGTCGCCGCGGTGTGGCCCGGGCAGGAGTCGTCCGACTTTCAGCTTTCGCTTTACATGACCCTGGCGCCGGAGCAGAGCTAGCCGATGACCCCGCGCACACTGGCTGAGCCGTTGTTCACGTACGTCTGCCGCGTCAACCGCCTGGCGCGTCACGGCGCCGAGCCGGAGATGGGGCAGGTGCGCGCGGAGCTGACGGCGCACCTGGAGCGGATCCGCGAGCAGGCCGAGACGGACGCGGATCTCAAGCAGCAGTTCGACCCGGACGGCAAGGGCAAGCTGCTGCTGGTGCTCGCGTTTTTCGCCGACAATTTCGTGTACGAAAGCTCGCTGAGCTATTCGAATCGCTGGACGAGCCTGGCCCGGGAGCTTTACAACGAGCTGGCCGGCGACGAGCGCTTCTTCGACCTGCTGGACGAGACGCTGGCGGACCCGGGCGAGCAGGCGACGCAGCGTCTGGAGGTCTACTACACGTGCATGGGCCTGGGCTTCGCCGGGCTCTACACGGGCCAGCACGAGTACCTGCGCAAGAAGATGCTGGAGATGTCGGCGCGCCTGCGCAAGCGGGGGCTGACGGACGACGGCGGGCGGCTGTGCCCGGATGCGTATGAGCACGTGGACACCAGCGACCTGATCGAGACGCCGGGCACGTCGCTGGCGGGCATCGGCATCGTCTTCGCCGGGCTGCTGGTGGTGCTGTTCGGCGCGACGCTCCTGCTTTATCGCCATGCCTCGGGCGACCTTGGCCGGGCGCTTTCGAGCCTGATCGGCGGGGGCTGAGCCCGCGCTTCGCTTGTGGAGTCACGGATGCAGCGTCTGATTTCCGCTTTCAGCCAGCTTTCCCCGGGCCTGAGGATCGGCGTGTTCGCGGGCGCCGGGCTGTGCGTGATCCTGGGCATCGTGGTGCTCTACCCGCGCCTGTGGTGGGTGATGGTGCTGGGCGTGCTGCTCGTGGCGCTGTTGCTGGTGCTCTACCAGGCCGTGCTCCGCTGGCGGCAGAAGCAGAAGGCCGAGCCCTTCGAGAAGGAGGTGGTGGCCAACACGGGCTCGACGCCGCACGACATCAGCGACGTGAACCAGCGGGCCCGGCTGGACGAGATGCGCCGGGCCTTCGAGCAGGGTGTGGCCACCTTCCGCGCCGCGGGCAAGGACCTGTACAGCCTGCCCTGGTATCTCGTCGCCGGCGAGCCGGGCTCGGGCAAGACGGAGGTCATCCGCCGGTCCAACGTCCCGTTCCCGCCGGGCTTGCAGGACACGCTGCAGGGCACGGGCGGCACGATCAACATGAACTGGTGGTTCACCAACCACGCGGTCATCCTCGACACCGCCGGGCGGCTGATGTTCGAGCAGGTTCCGCCGGGCTCGAGCAGCGAGTGGAACGAGTTCCTGCGCCTGCTGCGCCGGACGCGGGCCAACTGCCCGATCAACGGCATGATGCTCGTGATCCCCGCCGACAGCCTCATCAACGACCCGGCGCAGGAGATTCAGAAAAAGGCCGACCAGATCGCCCTGCAACTGGCCAACATCCAGCGGTCGCTGGAGGTGCGCTTTCCCGTGTTCATCGTGGTGACCAAGTGCGACCTGGTCGCCGGGTTCCGCGAGTTCTTCGACTCCATCGACGACATCGACCTTCAGCACCAGATCTTCGGCTGGTCCAACCCGGGCCCGCTGGACGAGCCGTTCGACGTCGAGAAGATCGACGAGCACATCCAGACCGTGCGCCAGCGTCTCGAGCAGCGCCGCATGAGCCTGCTGCTGGACCCGGTCAGCACCGCCGGCGACGAGGAGCACGAGGCGCGGCGCATCGACCAGGTCGACAGCCTGTACGACTTCACCGACAGCTTCCAGCGCCTGGCGCCGAGCCTGAAGCAGTATCTGGGCTCGGTGTTCAGCGGCGGGGAGTGGTCGGGCAAGCCGCTGTTCCTGCGTGGCATCTACTTCACGTCGTCGCTGCGTGAGGGCAAGGCGCTGGACAGCATCCTCGCCGAGGCGATGGGGGTGTCGCCGGAGGAGCTGCCGGAGGATCGGCCGTGGGAGCGCGACCGGGCCTACTTCCTGCGCGACCTGTTCCTGAACAAGGTGTTCAAGGAGAGCCGGCTGGTCACGCGCGCCGGGAACACGCGTCGGCTTCGCCAGCAGCGGCAGGCGGCGCTGCTGGGCGCCGGCAGCGTGGCCGTGCTCGCGCTGCTGGTGCTGACGTGGTTCAGCTTCGGGGCCTTTCAGGATCGCGTCGGCGGGCAGAGCGAGACGTGGGCGCACCTGGCGCAGGCGGTGCCGGAGCTGCCGCCGGTCGTCGGCGAGCGGCGCGCCGGCACGGGCGTCTATGCCTATCGCGGCGCGGAGCCGGCGCTGGAGCACGAGGGGCAGACGATCACGCTGGCGCGGCTGCCGGAGCTGACGCTGAGCCTGGCCGAGGCGGACATCCGCGTGCCGGCGGTGTTCCGGCTGTTCGCCGGGCTGGACCGTGATCTGCTGCACAGCCGCCGCTTCGAGGCCCACGATGCCATCGTGCGTCGGCTGGTGCTCGAGCCGGCGGTGACGGGGGCGGCCCAGCGGCTGGGCGGGCTGGACGCCGAGGACTGGTCGGAGCAGGCCACGGCCGCGCTGGCGCAGATCGTTCGGCTGCACACGTTCGCCCGCGGCGAGGTGCCGGCGGTGGACCAGGAGCAGGGCGCCGGGCCGCTGGCCGCGCTGCCGGCGCTGCTTCGGTTTCTGCTCGAGCCCGAGGAATATGAGCGCTTCGCCGATGATGCGGACGCCGAGCGGCTGCTGGCGATTCTCGCCCGGAGCCACGGCGAGGCGGCGCACGCCGTGCAGCGGCAGCGATCCGCGGCGGCCATCCTCGCCGAGGCGCAGGTGGATCGCCTGCTCGCCGACGCCGTGACGGTGTTCAGCGCCTACCAGGCCCAGGCCGGGGCCGCGCCGACGAGCCTGCTCAACGACTTGGAGGCGCTGCGCGACGCGATGGTGGCGTTTGCCGACGCCGAGGCGGTGCTGGGCGAGCTGGACGGGCGCTTCGGCGACGACCGGCCGGCGCAGGCGGCGCAGACGTGGCAGCGTCGCTTCGCCGAGCTGGCGCGCGCCGGCGAGGCGATGGATGCCGCGGTCGCCGCGCTCCAGGGGCAGGGGTTCGATCCTTATCAGGGCGCCGGCGAGCTGCTGGCCGAGGCGGAGGCGGAGGTGCTGGCGCGCGTGGATCGGCAGTTCGACGCGCTGCTGCGCCAACTGCCCGCCGATGCGGCTGACGAAGCCGACGGCGCGGCCGACGACCTGCGCAGCCGGCTGCAGGCCAACCGCGACACGACGCGTCGCAACGCCGAGCAGCGGCTGGCGGCGCTGGTCGAAGGCATCGAGGCGCATCACGCGGACCTGATGCGCCATAGCCGGGCCATGCGCCGCGAGGAGGTGGGCCCGGCGTACGCGCTGCGGCTGGCGATGTACCGCCAGGCCGATGACGCCATGTATGGCGAGGAGGCGCCGACGGTCACGCTCGATGCGTTCGCGGCGCTGGTCGAGGCGCACGCGGGCCGCGTCGCCGCCGGCCGCCAGCTCGTGGCCGAGCATCGCCTGATCGGTGACGACACGGCGACGGACGACGCGGCGGAGCTGGCCGAGTGGGCGCTGACGCTGGCGGATCGCATGAACCGCTGGCACCTGCTTGATGGCGTGCTCGACGCCCTGCCGGGTGATGCCGACGCGCTGGCGGAGGCGGTGGCGGGGTGGGTCGACGCCGAGGCGGACGCGGACTGGCGCCCGCCGCGCATCCCGCTGGCGGCGCGCTTCGCCGAGGGCGGCAGCTTCCCCGCGGCGGTGCACCCGGCCGGCTTCGACCGGTTCGGCCCGGCGTGGGCGTCGCTGG
>SKPT01000466.1 GCA_007119405.1 Phycisphaeraceae bacterium | reverse complement strand
CCCGGCGGGCCAGGCCGGCGCCCCCGTCGAACGGGCGGTGATATTTGCATCGCGCGCGATGTTCACGCGCCGGTGACGTGCATAGGCTCACGGGCGTGAGTCGGAGCCACGGATGCACGCCTTTCTGGTCAATTTCACCTACTTCGGACTGGTGGTGGCGCTGCTGGGCACGGGCATGGGCCTGCCCATCCCGGAAGATGTGACGCTGCTGGCGGCGGGGTATCTGTGCGGGCAAGGCGTGATCCGCCTGCACGTGGCGATACCGCTGGCGGTGGCGGCGGTGCTGGCATCCGACGGCGTGCTCTACTACCTCGGCCGGCGCCACGGCCGTCACCTGGACAAGCTGCCGCTGCACCGCCTCGGCGTGCGGCAGGATCGGCTCGATCGCGCGATGCACGCGCTTCAGCGCCATGGGGGAAAGACCCTGTTTTTGGCCCGGTTTCTGCCGGGGGTGCGCGCGGCGGTCTACGTCGCCGCCGGCGTCTGCCGTGTGCCGTTCTGGAAGCTGATCGTCTTCGACGGCGCCGCCGCGATGATGACCGTTCCCGCGCTGCTGCTGCTGGGCTGGTGGTTCGCCGGATCGCACGACGCGGTGCAGCACCATGTACGCCTCGTTCAGGTGACGCTTATCGTCGCAGTGATCGCGGCGCTGAGCGGATACGTGGCCTATCGCCGGTTCTCCAGCGGCCACGAGCGCCGCGCGGCCGGCGCCGAAACGTAACGGAACCGTGTCGGACGTTCAGGGAAAGGAATTTCGGCCATGAGCAGGTTGGTGTTGGTGGCGATGGTGGTTGCGACGGTGACGCTCAGTGGTGCGTGTCGCGGGCCTCAGACCCCGCCGACGCGCACCGGGGCGCTGCCCTACCCGAGCATCTTCTACACCTCGGTCGACCCCGATGACCTGGGCGAGCACCGCTTTGGCGGGCTGAGCTTGCAGGAGCGCGGCCGCGGACTCATCTACAGCGAGCGCGGCGGCCTGATCGACCTGGCCCACGTGCGCATCATCGCCGACTGGACGTGGTACTACTACCGCCACATTCATGCCGCCCTCGACGCCGGCGACGCCGAGCTGACCCTGGCGATGAACAAGGGTTCGCGCATGGACCTGACGTTCCACTACCCCGACAACTGGCCCACCCTCGCCGCCGACGAAGACGCCGACGTGGTGCACAAGCTGTCGCTGGCGATCGCCAAGGAGCTGGCGTGGATCATGGGGGCGTGGCACGAGATCGCCACGTGGTACGGCTACAGCCGGTTCATCCTCGGCTCGGAAGAGCCCTCGGCGTTCACGCACGACGACACCTTCTCGCACCTGGTGGGCCTGCGCGTCGCGGAGCGGGCGATCAACAACCGCGAGCTGAGCTACAACGAGGCGATGACGCAGGAGCTGGCCAGCGAGCTGGCGTACTGGGAGGCCGTCGGGCCTGACGAGACGGACGCGGCGGTGCAGCGCGTGCGGGGGCGCTGGTGGGACGAGCGCGGGGCGATCCGGCGTTACCTGGAGCTGAGCCTGGACGGTCAGCCGCAGCGTGCGTGGCTGGCGCCCGACGAGCCGGGCGAGCCGGGCCGGCTTGGCGAGCCGTACGACATTCCGCGCCTGGGCGAGATCAGCGGGCGTGACTTCTCGGACTTCTACAGCGTGTCGATTCGGCCGTACATCCTCCAGGCGAACCAGATCCGCCGGGCCGCGGGGATCGAGAGCGGGCCGATCGACCCGTTCGAGCATTTCCCGGTGATCATGGAATCGATCCGCGTCGAGCTGCTGGAGAGGTATGGGCCGGATGCCGATCAACCGTGACGCCCTTTCCCGGCACGTTGCCCTGTGGGCGGTGCTCGGGCTGTGCGCCGGTTGCACGGCGACGGTGGCGGTGCCGCGGCAGGTGCGTGACCCGGTGCCGGTGCTGCTGCTCGAGCATGGGCGCAGCACGAGCCTGGTGGTGCCCGCCGACGCGCCGTCGGGGCCGGTGGTGCGCTATGCCTACGGGGAGCACCGGTATTACGCGCTGTATCGACGCGGCGTGCCGGGGGCGATGCGGGCGCTGCTCGTGCCCAGCCGGGCGGCGATCGGGCGGCGCGTGATGCCCGGGCCGATGGACGCGGCGCACGTGAAGCGGAGCTTGCGTTTCGACACGCAGGCCGCGCACTTGATCCAGGTCGAGCGAACGTGTGTCGCGCGGCTGCGCGGTGAGCTCGATGCGCTGTTCGACGCGCAGCCGGAGGCGATGGTGGAGAACGAGGCCCTGGACATGACGTTCGTCCCGCATCCGAGCCCCTACTTCCTGCCGAGCAATTCGAATCACGAGGTGGCGGGCTGGCTGCGGGCGCTGGGCTGCGAGGTGCGCGTCTGGCCGGTCGTCTCGCACTGGCAGGTGCTCGAGCGCTGAGCCCGGCGGGATGAAGCCTCGATCAGGTCGCGCTTCGCTGCGCCGCACGCCCCTTGTGGGGCGCTTGCTGGCGTCGTCGGCGCCGCGTCGGTAAGCTGGCATCCGATCATGACCCAGCCCAACATCCTCATCATTCTCACCGATCAGCAGCACGCCGACATGCTCAGTTGTGCCGGCAACCGCTGGCTGAGCACGCCGCACACCGACGCCCTCGCCGCCGAGGCCGTGCGCTTCGAGCGGGCCTACGCCGCCAACCCGGTGTGCGTGCCCAGCCGCTTCAGCCTCATGACCGGGCGCTACCCGAGCGCCATCGGCCTGCAATGGAACGTGCCCGACGATGCCGGCAAGGCCGCGGCCGCACGCTGCTACCAGCAGGCGCTCGGCTGGTGTCTGCGCGACGCCGGGTACGACACCGTCTACGCGGGCAAGCAGCATCTGCCCGGCGGCACAGCGGAGCAGTGCGGCTTCCGCGTCCTGAGCACCGACGAACGCGAAGCCTGCGCCCGCGAATCGGCCCGCTTCCTCCAGGAATCACACGACAAACCCTTCGCCCTGGTCACCTCGCTCATCAACCCCCACGACATCTGCTACATGGCCATCCGCGACGCCATCGGCACGCCCTACGAAACGCCCGCGGCCCGCGGCCTGATTGAGCGCGGCAAGGCCGAGATCGCCGCGCTCGACGACGCCATGCGCCTGCCCGAGGGTGTCACCGAGCAGCGCTTCTACGACGAGCTCTGCCCACCCCTGCCGGCCAATCATGAGCCGCAGCGCGACGAGCCCGCGGCCATCCTCGAGCACATCCGCGGCACCTTCAAGCAGCACGCCCGCGAGCATTACGACGAGCGCCGCTGGCGCCTGCACCGGTGGGCCTACGCCCGCCTGACCGAGCGCGTCGACGGCGAGATCGGCATCGTCCTCGACGCCCTGCGCGCGAGCGGCCGCGACCGCGACACGCTCGTCATCTTCACCAGCGACCACGGCGACCACGACGGAAGCCACCGCCTCGAGCACAAGACCATCCCCTACGACGAGGCGATACGGGTGCCCTTGATCGTCCGCCCGCCCGGCGGCCTCGACGCCCCGCGCGTCGACCGCACGCACCTGGTCAGCAACGGCCTGGACCTGCTGCCGAGCGTCTGCGCCTGGGCGAACGCCTCGCCGCCGCGCGACCTGACGGGGCTGAGCGTGCGCGGCCTGGTCGAAGACGGGGCCGGTGGCGGGGCGGGTGGCCGGGCGGGTGGCGGGGCGTGGCGTGACAGCGTCCTCGTCGAGTCCGTCGTCGCCGACACCGTCATCACCGCGTCGCACCAGTACTCGCTCTACCACGACGGCGAGAACCGCGAGCAGCTTTACGACCTCGATCGCGACCCCGGCCAGACGCGCAACCACGCGAGCGACCCCGCGCTTGCCGGCGTGCTCGCGGAACACCGCCGCCTCCTGGCCGAACACGTCCCGAGCGCCGCGCCGACGCCTTGACACAGTGTTAGCCGTCGCCCTCTGGGCGACGCGGGGCCCCGGTCGCCCCTGGTGAACTCGAACCTCCACGACGCGCCGAACCGCCGCGTCGCCTTTGGGCGGACGGCGAAACCAGGCTGTGTCGGGAAACGGGTGCCACTCAAGGCCGTGAACGATTAATGTAGGGTGGGTAGAGCGAAGCGAAACCCACCAGTCTTGCCTTGGATCTACGAGCACCGTGGTGGGTTTCGCTTCGCTCTACCCACCCTACATTAGCGCCGCCGCCGAATAGTTCACGGCGTTGAGTGGCACCCCTTCAACGGTTCGCCGACAGAACCTACAATACCGCCCGTTCACGAAAGGACCCCCCACCCATGGCCATCGTCGTCTTCGAGCATCACGCCAGCGAGCACCCGGCGCGCCTCGGCGCCATCCTCCGTGACTTCGGCCACCGCCTGCGCGTCATCACGCTGCACGCCGGCGACGCCGTCCCGCCCGATCTCGACGACGTCGACGGCATCATCAGCCTCGGCGGCCCCATGAACGTCACCGAAGCCGACGAGCACCCCTGGATGGCCCGCGAGATGGACCTGATCCGCCAGGCCCACGACGCCGGCATCCCCATCGTCGGCGTCTGCCTCGGCGCCCAGATCATCGCCGCAGCGCTCGGCGGCAACGTCGCGCCCATGAGCGAAGCGGAGATCGGCTGGCACCGCGTACGCCTGACCTTCCCCGGCACCACCGACCCCCTGCTGGCCGGCATCCCCTGGAACGCCCGACAATTCCACCTCCACGGCCAGGAGGTCACCGACCTGCCCCCCGGCGCCACGCCGCTCGCCGGCTCGGCCGCCTGCAAGGTCCAGGCGTTCAAGGTCGGCCTGCGGACCTACGGGTTCCAGTACCACTTCGAGTGGACGCGGGCCGACATCGAACGCGTCTTCCAGAAGCACGCCGACTGGATCACCCATGCCGGCGGCAGCATCGACGAGCTGCGCCGCGGCCTCGACGAGCACTACCAGATCTACCGCCACCTCGGCGATCGCCAGATCGACAACCTCGCCAACCTGCTCTTCGCCCTGGAAAGACGCCTCGCCGGCCAGCGCGGCGCCACCGGCAATTGGCACGGCGGGCTGTCGTAAGCCCCGCGTTCGCCGCATCAATGTAGGGTGGGTAGAGCGAAGCGAAACCCACCGGTTGCGGTGGGGATCCACGGCCGAGCTGGTGGGTTTCGCTCCGCTCTACCCACCCTACATCAGCCCCAACGCGCCCACCCCCCAAATCAGCAATCAAACCCCCACCGGCTCATACCCGCTGCGCACACTTCCCCCCTCCGCCGTGCTCGACTTCAGATCGCACGGGTGCGCCGCCTCGCCCAGGTCGAAGTCGCGCTCGTACAGCCGGGCCAGGTCCGTCAGCACGCGCTCGGGCAACGGCTCGCCGTCGCACACGACCGCGAAGTCCAGCACGTCCGCGTCACCGACGACGTTGGGCTCGATTGAGACCAGCCCCGGCTGCGACGCCAGCCACTTGAACGCCAGTTGCCGCAGCGACAGACCGAGCTGCTGGGCCAGCGGGCGGACGATCTCGTTCTTCTTCAGCCCGTAGACCAGCCAGCCGCGGTCGCGGAACTTGCGATGGTCGTGGGCGGGGAACTGGTGCTCGGGCGAGGCGAGCTGCTCGTCGAGGATGCCCGAATTGGTCGGCACGCGGGCGATCACGCCGCCGCGGCCGCGCCGGCTGGCCAGCTCGCAGAACTCGCGCCCCGGATCCTGCTCGTAGAGGTTGAACACCGTCTGCACGGTCGCCGCGTCCCACTCGTTCAGCGCCTTGTGCCCCTCCTCGCGCCACCCGATCGCCGGGCCCAGCGCCACGCCCCAGGCGCGGATCTTGCCCTCCTCCATCAGCCGCTGCATCGTCTCGTGCAGCTCATCGCGGAATTGCGGCAGCTTGAGGTTGTGGGCCTGGTACAGGTCGATGCAGTCGACGCCCATGCGCTTCAGGCTCGTCTCGAGCTCGAAGCGGATGAACTCGGGCGAGAAATCCTGCTTGCGCTCGCGGTGGCCCCCCTCCTCGCCCGGGTCGGCGTAGACGTCGTAGCCGAACTTCGTCGAGATCACGAGCCGGTCGCGCCCGGCGTAGGCGATGGTCGGCTTCATCAGCGCTTCGGCCCGGCCGTTGCCGTACGCCGGGGCCGTGTCGAAAAAGGTCACGCCCTGGTCGACGGCCAGGTTCTGGAGGCGTACGGCCTCGTCGTCGGAGAACTCACCCCACCAGTTGGTGCCGAAGGTGAAGTTGCCGAACGCCAGCAGGCTCACGGACAGGTCGGTGCCGGGGATGATGCGATG
>SKPT01000627.1 GCA_007119405.1 Phycisphaeraceae bacterium | reverse complement strand
CGAGTTGAGTTGGGTGGCGGGGGGCGGGATCGGAACCCCCCTCCCTCCGGGAGGGGTTGGGGGAGGGTGCGTCCGTCAAGGGATGGCGCACGAAAGCACCGGGGATCCGCGTTGGCGCGGTTGCATGGATCGAGGTGCTCGTCGGACCCGTCAGGGTGTCGGTGACACCCTCGCCCGGCCCCTCCCGGCGGGAGGGGGGTAAGAATGCGGCGACGTGCATCATGGCCCTCCCTCCGCGTGATGCGTGGCTTCGAGAAACGGCGTGCCCAGCTCCAGCAGCGCAAACGGCTCAACGGCACGCAACCCGATGCCCAGCGACAGCAGCGCGCAGGCCAGCGCGGCGTACTCGATCGCCCGCGGCACCGGGCGGAACGCCGGCGGCCGCGGGGGCAGGAAGGCGTAGCGCAGCACGAGGAAGACGTACACGGCGGTCAGCAGCCCGCCGAGCAGGAACACCACCGCCCACCACCACTGCCCCGTCGCCAGGGCGGCGTTGATCATGAACCACTTGGCGACGAAGCCGCCCGACGGCGGCAGGCCCATGAGGCTGACCCCGGCCAGGCCGAAGGCGAACGTCGCCACGGGCATGGTGTGGGCCATGCCCGGCAGCTGCCGCAGGCGATCCGAGCCCAGGCTCATCATGACGGCGCCGGCGGCGAGGAACATGGCGGCCTTGGCCAGCCCGTGGGCCAGGGCGTGGTACATGCCGGCGGCGAAGGCGTCGAAGTGCCACTGGCCGTCGCCGCGGCCGGGGGCCGGGATGGCCAGGGGCACGAGCATGAGAATGTAGCCGAGCTGCGCGACGGTGGAGTAGGCGATGAGCATCTTCAGCCGGCGCTGGAGGATGGCCTGGATGGACCCGCCGAAGATCGCCGCGGTGGCCATCAGCCCGACGAGCTGGCCCAGCCCGACGCTGAGCAGGTCCTCGAAGACGGCGAACCAGAGGCGCATGAGCAGGTAGAGCGAGACCTTGACGACGAGGCCGGACAGGGCCGCGGAAACCGGCGCCGGGGCGTTGGCGTGAGCGGGCGGGAGCCAGAAGTGCAGGGGAAAGACGGCGGTCTTGATCAGCAGGCCCACGCTCATCAGGGCCGCGGCCGTCCAGGTGGCGAGGCTGGGCTCGACCAGCCCCGCGAGCAGGTACATGTCCAGCACGCCGTACTGGGCGTAGAGAATGGCCACGCCGATGAGGTAGCCCAGGCTCGCCAGCAGTGAGGCGAGCAGGTAGCGCATGGCGGCGGTCAGGGCTTCGGGCTTGTCGGTGGCGACGATAAGCGCCACGGCGGCGAGGCCGACGAGCTCCAGCGTGACGTAGAGGTTGAACAGGTCGGCGGAGAGGTAGGCGACGCTCATGGCGGCCAGGAGCATGAGCCAGAGCGGCCAGTAGCCGGCGCTGCCCCGGGGGTCGTTGCGGAACCAGCTCACGGCGGCGATGGAGATGGGCAGGGCGACCAGGCCGGTCATGCCCAGCAGGAACGCGCCCAGGCCGTCGACGTAGAGCTCGATGCCCAGCGGCGCGCCCCACCCGCCGAGACGGTAGCGGATGGGCCCGGTCTGGAGGACCGTCCAGGCCAGGTAAAGGCTGGCGACGCTGAAGGCGGCGGCGGCGACCAGGCCGAGGCCGGCGCCGACGCCGACGCGGCGCGGCAGCGTGAAGCAGGCCAGGGCCCCCGCGACGGGGACGGCGAAGCACGCCAGCAATGCGGTCATCGCGGCCCCCGCTCCTCGGGCAGACGCGTCTGACCCGTCCGGGCGTGGATCCGCTTGGCCAGCGCCAGCGCAAAGGCGGTGGCGGCGACGGCCACGACGATGCCGGTGATGACCATGGCCTGGGGTACCGGATCGGTCACGCCCGCGTCGCTGCGGCGGGCCATGGCGCCCAGGAACAGGAACACCGCCGAGCCGGTGATGTTCAGCGCCATGATCTTGCGCACGAGGTGGGCGTAGGCGATCAGGCCGTACAGCCCCATGCTGAACACCACCACCGCCGCCGCCGCGAAGACCAGTTCAGTCTCGAGCATCGTGCTGTGTCCCGTGCTCGTCGCCGGCAATGTATAGACCCCAGAGGCAGGCCGCAATCGAGAGCGTCGCGGCGAGCTCGAGCGCGAAGATCGCGGCCGTGGCCTCGCCCGGAGCGTAAGCGAAAAAGGCGTAGCCGCGCATCGCGCTGGCACCGCCGGCGACGAGCAGCATCGCAAAGCCCAGCACCATGACCAGGCGCAGCACCGGCTCGGGCAGGCGGTGCATCCGATCGCGCCCCGCCAGACGCGCCAGCACGGCGGCGCCGGCGAGCATGGCCCCGGCCTGGAACGCGCCGCCAGGCTCGTGCGTGCCCAGCCACAGCAGATACGCCGCCACCAGCACGATCAGGCAGATGAACAGCCCCGCCAGACGCGCCAGCAGCCTCGGGTGCGCGGCCGTAAGCACCTGGGCGCTGGCCAGCCACCGGCCCTGATACAGCGCCACCACACCGATCAGCGCCAGCACCAGGGCGCCGAGCTCCAGCCAGGTGTCGGCGACGCGGAAATTCAGCAGCACGGCGGTAACGGGGTTGCTTACGCCGCTGTCGTCGAGCCGGGCCATGACGTGCCCGGCCAGGTCGCGCGGCGGAGCCCCGGCCAGGTCCACCGCCACCACCAGCAGCACGGCCCCGAGCATGCCCGCCAGCGTTGCGGCGAGCAGGCGCGGCACGGCGCCGAGCATGGGTCGCGCCCAGGGCGAGACGACGCGCCCGGGCTGCATGTCGTGGTGATCCTTGGCCGCCATCGTGGTGCCGCCGTTGCACGGTGGGCAGAGCCAGGCGAAGCCCACCAGGGATTGTCATTGGTTCACAACAGGCCTCGAATAACCCGGACACCGGTTGATCAAGCGACCAAGCGCAAAGGCGCGAAGACAAGCAAAGTGGCGAAAATGCAGAAAGTCAAGCCAACTGAATTTCCTTCGCACCCTTCGTCTTCTTCGCATCTCCGCGGTTATTCAGAGGCCCCACAAGTCTCGCGGTGGGTTCCGCCCTGCTCTGCCCACCGCGGCGCGGAGCGTCACGCCCTTACGGCGGCGACGGCTTCCAGCAGCAGCGCCCCGGTCAGCCCCGCGCCGATCGCCGCCTCGGCCAGGGCCACGTCCACCGCATCGAGGCGCACCCACGCCAGCGACAGCGTCAGGCCATAGACGATGAACAGCACCACGGCGGCAAAGGGCCCGCGTATCCCAAGCGCCCCCAGCGCCAGCATCACGACCGCCAACGCGATCAGCACGTCCATCATGCACCTCCACGGCAACGGGGGCAGTCTACCTCGCAAGTCCCGGCGGTGCCGCGATCGGCCGCGCCGGCGGTGGCGGGTTGCCGGCTCACAGCCAGGCCGCGCCGCTGAGTCCGAGGATCACCGCGCCATGGCCGTGCTCGTCGTCCGGCTCGAAGCCGGGCACGTCGAGGTACCTCGCCACGTGCTCGCGGCGCAGCGGCCCGGGGCCGACGCAGGCGTGCAGGACGACGCCGTCGCTCGTGACGCACCGCGTGAGCGCACGGACGGCCAGCGTCGCGCCGCCGGCGAAACGGGCGTCGAGATGGTGCTCATGTACGCCCCGCGCCAGGGCATACGCCAGCATGCCCGTGCCGCTGGATTCCGCGGCGCTGCGGTCGTGCGGCAGGTTGGGCAGGGCGTGCCACATGCCCTGCTCGTGCTGAACGCGCACCACGGCCTCGGCGAGTTGCCCGGCCAGCCCGCGTAGCGCGGCCGCGGCGGGGTGCTCGGCCGGCATGCTCCGCAGGCACTCGATCATCCCGCGCAGCACCCAGCCCTGGCCGCGCGACCAGGCATGCGGCGAGGGCTCATCGTCGGCGTCCCAGCCCACGCCCTGACACCACAGCCCCGTCGCCGGGTCACGCACCGCGTCGTCATGCAGGCGGAACTGCTCGACGCACTCGCCCAGCAACTCGTCGTCGTTGGCCAGGGCCCCGGCGGCGGCCATGCGCCGAGCGTACTCCTGCAAGCTGTCGATGAGCACGCTGTGCGTGTCGCGCCAGCGGTTTGGGTGCAACACGCGGCGGTGCGCGTCGCGCCGGATGCTGTGGACGTAGGTGCGCGTGGCTTGGACGAAGGGCTCGACGAAAGCCGGATCCGGCGCCAGGCGGTATAGCTCGTAGATCAGCAGCGTGAACGGCGGCTTGCCCGGCCGCGGCTGATTCGTGGCCGACCAGCCGCGACGCCGGGCCACGGCCAGCACGGCGTCACGGTAGCGGGCCTCGCCGGTGACCTCGTGCAGCACGAGCAGGGCCTCCAGGGCCAGGTCGAAGGGGTAGTTGCCGTCACCATCGCCCCGGCGGGCGATGAAGCCGTCGGCGACGCGGCGGGCGGCGGCGAGCGCGGCGGCGCGCTCACCAGCCGTCAGCGGGGCAGTATCGGTGCGGGGCATGCGGACATGGTACCGCTGCCGGGCGGTGCCGCCTCGGCGCCCTCGGGGCGGGGGGCGGGCGTCGCCGGCGCAGGCTTGTCAGCGCCCGGCCGAGGCGGTAAATATGGGGCGGTCGACGAGTCGCATCCTTGCGGGAGTCACGATCATGAACCGGACGACCCACCACATGTTCCTGGCGGGGTGCCTCGCCCTGCTGAGCGTGGCCATGCTCGGCTGCGACGGCGGCGCGGAGGCCGAGGGGACCGACCGGCCGGTGATCGGCGTGTCGATCCCGGCGGCGACGCACGGCTGGACGGCCGGGGTGGGCTGGTGGGCCCAGCAGACGATCGAGGCGTACCCGGAGATCGCGTGGCGCTTCCAGCGGGCCGAGGACGCCCAGGCCCAGGTGCGTCACATCGAGAACATGATCGCCCAGGGCATCGACGCGCTGGTCGTGCTGCCGGAGGACTCGGACACCGCCCTGCCGGCGATCGAGCGCGCCAAGCAGGCCGGGGCCTACATCGTCAGCGTCGACCGCGGGCTGCGCCGCCCGGTCGCCGACGTCTACCTGGCCGGCGACAACCGCGCCTTCGGCCGCATCTCCGCCGAGTTCATGGTCGAGAAGCTCGGCGGCGCCGGGCGGATCGTGATCCTGCGCGGCAAGGCGGTGGAGATCGACACCGAGCGCTACGAGGCGGCGCGCGAGGTCTTCGACGCCTACGAGGGCATCGAGATCCTCGGCGTGCAGCGCGGCGAATGGAACCAGCAGGACGCCCACCGCGTGATGCAGGACTTCCTCACGCAGCACGACGACATCGACGCCGTCTGGGCGTCGGACGACGACATGGCCCGCGGCGTCGAGCAGGCCCTGCGCGAGCGCGGGCGCACCGACGAGATGTGGATCCTCGGCGGGGCGGGGATGAAGCAGATCGTCGAGCGGGTGATGAACAACGACCCGCTCTACCCCGCCAACGTCACCTACCCGCCGGGCATGATCGCCGCGGGCATTCACCTGGCGGTGGCCGAGGTGATGCACGACGGCGACGAACTGGCCGTCGCCGACGCCATCCCGGCGCACCTGGCGGTGAATCGTGATCAGCTTGTCGGCTCGCGCGACGAGCGCGGCGAAGGCCAGCGCACCGTGCGCATCGGCATCGAGCTCGTCACGGCCGAGAACGCCGCGGATTTCTACTTCCCCGACTCGGTGTATTGAGCATTAAGCGAAGCCGGGTGATGTTGTCAATGGGTTCCCTCTCGATCCTGAAACGTGGATAACCATGTGCATGGGACGCCGGACCACCCGGCAAGCCCGCGATTGCGGACGGGAGGGAACCCATTCACAACATCACCCTGCTCACACACGTTCTTACATGCGCAACCAGGCCCCGCCCCCGTCATCGGCGCAGGGCGTCGCGGGCCTCTGCCGCCTGGCTCCCGCCCTCGGGCGGCTCAAGGCGCAGCCGTCGCCGCCAATGCAGCGGCATGCGCACCGCCTGGGCGCCGCGGTTGGCCAGGTGACGCACCTTGTCCAGGAGCCGACGGGCGAAGGCGAATTCGCTGGCCAGGATCAGCAGCCCCAGGAACACGATCAGCCAGCCCGGGCCCGGCAGGAACCAGAAGGCCATGCCCACCAGGATGACGCCGAAGCCGGCGAAGAAGATGGCAGTGCGTCGCAGGGCGTCGTACATGGGCGGCGGAGGCTCGCGGAGGCCCGGGCGGTGCGGGTGGCGGGTTGAATTGTCGCGGGTCGGTCAAAGGCGTCAACGCCCGGGCTGCGCCATCTCTCCTTCCCCGCGGGAGGGGCTGGGGAGAGGG
>SKPT01000579.1 GCA_007119405.1 Phycisphaeraceae bacterium | reverse complement strand
CGGCGAGCTCGGCGGGTGGCACCACGCGGCCGCGCTGCTCCGCAACGCCGGCGTGCCACTGGACGGCCGACCCCTGATCGGCGTGGCCCCGCGCCGCTTCTTCCCGCCCGCGCCGCGCATCGTCCCCCACCGCCTGGCCTGCCGCGTGCCCGGCCGCGCCGCCAGGCAACACCGCGCCAACCACAAGCTCGCCACCCTCCTCGCCGCCACGCTCGACCGCCTCCTGGACCACACCGCCGGGCACGTCCTGTTCCTGCCCACCTACAACCGCCCGTATGAAGCCGACGACGCGCTCTGCCGGCACATCGCCGCCGCCATGCGCCACCGCGCGCATCACCTGATCCGCATCGACGACCCCGCCCTTTACAAGGCCGTCGCCGGCCGGCTCAACGTCATGCTCGGCGGCCGCATGCACCCGCTCATCCTCGCCGCCGGCGCCGGCACCCCGATCGTCGCCCTGGCCTACAACCCCAAGTTCCAAGGCCTGTGCGACATGCTCAACCTCCCGCATCAGCTCCTGGACGTCGTGACCTTCGTCAACCAGTCACGCACCGCCGAGCTCGAAACGCGCCTGACCAACGCCTTGCACGGCCAGGCCCGACCACCCACCCGCGTCGCCGAGCTCGCCGACCTGACGCGAAGCTTCCTCAAGCAACTGGCCGCGACCATCCCATGAACATGCTCGCCCAGCTCTGGCAGTTCCATCGCCTGCGCCAGGCCCTGGTCTACGACGCCGCCCGGCTCAGACAGCTTCAACATCAGCGACTCCGCTCGCTCGTGACCCACGCCTATCGCTGCATCCCCTACTATCGCCAACGCCTGGGCCACCTCGGCGTGCAGCCCGACGACCTGCGCAGCCTCGACGACCTCGCCCGCCTGCCCATCCTCACCAAGGCCGACCTCCAAAACGCCCCGGCCGACACGCTCATCAGCCAGGGCCACGACCCGGCGACGCTGATCCGCGAGCAGACCACCGGCTCCAGCGGCCGCCCGCTCGTCATGCACCTCGACCTGCCCTGCCTCCGCATGCGCAACGCCCTGTTCCTCCGCGCCCTGGTCGACTGCGGCTACCGACCCGGCCGACGCCTGCTCATGGTCACCGCACGCCAGCGCGAGAAAGGCCCGCCCGGCCTCGGGTGGCGCTACCTGCGCCACGACGCCAACCCCGGCCACAACATCCAGCGCCACAACGACCATCGGCCGCACATCCTCTACGGCTGGGTCACACCCATCCGCCGAATGGCCGAGACCGCCCACCACCACGCCCTCGCCCTGCACCCGCCCCACGCCGTCATCACCACCGCCGAAACCCTCGACCACGCCACCCGCCAGCAGATCCAGCACGCCTTCAACTGCCCCGTCTACGAGATCTACGGCCTGACCGAATGCGGCACCATCGCCTGGCAGGCGCCCGGCCATCGCCACTTTCGCATCTCGCATGAATCGCTCATCGTCGAGTTCCTTCCGCTGCAACCCCCGCCCGACGCAACGCATGAGCACGCGCCCAACGCCCGCCGCATCGTCGTCACCAACCTCGGCCTGCGCGCCATGCCCCTGATCCGCTACGACACCGGCGACCTCGCCACCCTCGCCCCCACCGAGACGGCGGCCATGCCCATGATCGAACGCATCGACGGGCGAGAGGTCGACTGCCTGCGCCTCGGCGACGGCCGCACCGTCTCCCCCTTCGAGCTGACCCTGGCGATGGAGCGGGTCCCCGCGTTGGTGCGGCACCAGGTCCTTCAGCTCGGCCCCGACCGCGTCCGCGTGCGCTACCAGCTTCCCTCCGCCAACGCCAACCCCGCCGCCGACACCGACGCAGCCGCCGCCATCGCGTCCGCGCTGCGCGGCGTGCTCGGCCCCGACGTGCAGATCGATGCCCGGCGCGAGACGAACCTCGACCCGCCGCCCGGCCAGAAGTTCCGCGTCGTCCACTGCCGCCTCCACGAGCAAGGAGTCGCCCCATGAACATCCTCTGCCTCAGCTACGAGTACCCACCCCTGGGCGGCGGCGGCTCGCCCGTCTGCGCCGGCGTGGCCGAGTCCCTGGTCGCCGCCGGCCATGAGATCGACGTCGTGACCTCCGCCATGGCCGACCTGCCGCGTCAGGACCACGTCGCCGGCGTCCGCCTCCACCGCGTCCCCTGCCTGCGCCGGCGGCGCCACATGGCCGGGGCCGCCGAGCTCGCCACCACGCTCCTGCCCATGTATCGCCAGGCCGTCCGACTCGCCCGCCAACGCGATTACGACCTGATCCACTGCCACTTCATCGTCCCCAGCGGCATCGTCGCCCGCTGGGTCAGCCGCGCCACCGGCCTGCCCTACGTCGTCACGGCCCACGGCTCGGACGTCCCCGCCTACAACCCCGACCGCTTCCATCTCGCCCACCGCATCATCCGACCGCTCTGGCGACGCGTCGTCCGCGACGCCGCCGCCATCACCTCCCCCTCGCAGTTCCTCGCCTCGCTGATCCACGACCACCTGCCCGTCACCGTCGACGTCGTGCCCAACGGCATCACTCCCCCGCCACGCAGCGACGCCCGACGCGTCAACCGCGTGCTGCTGGTCAGCCGCCTGTTCCAGCGCAAGGGCATCCAGGACGTCATCGCCGCGATGGACGGCTGCGACCCGCGCTGGCAGCTCGAGATCGCCGGCGACGGCCCCTACCGCCCCACCCTCGAGCGCCTCGCCCGCCGGCATCGCGTCAACGCCCGCTTCCTCAACTTCCTGCCACGCGACCAGCTCGCCGAGCTCTACCGCACGTCCAGGATCTTCGTGTTCCCCTCCCGCCGTGAAAACTTCCCCGTCGTCCTGCTTGAGGCCATGGGCGCCGGCTGCGCGGTCATCGCCGCCAACGCCCCCGGCAGCGCCGAGGTCGTCGGCGACGCCGCCCTGACCGTCCCGCCCGGCGACGTGACCATGATGCGCCAGGCGCTTGGGCAACTGATGGGAGACGACCGCCAGATCGCCGCGTTGCGCGAGCGCGCCTACCGCCGCGTCCATCGCTTCGCCTGGCCGCGCATCGCCGCGGAGTATGAGGCCGTCTTCCGGCGCTGCGCCCCGCGCGCCGCCGACCGCGACGCCGCGCCGCAGCCCGAACCGGCCGGCCAGGCCCTGACCGCCCCGACACCGCGCCAATGAACACAAGCCGTGGGCAGACCGCTTCTGCCCCCCTCCCCTCGGGAGGGGCCGGGGGAGGGTGTCGCCGATTGCCTTGTGTGACCGACCCACGCGCGCGTCCTTGCAGCCGACGTATCGGCGCGACGCAAGAGCTTGAGTTGTGCTACCCGATCAACCCCGCGTTCGTCGACGCGTCCGACGACGCCGGCGTCTCGCCGTGGACGATCACCGGGTCCAGCCGGCTCTCGATCGTCACCTCGCCCTGCTCGTCCACCACGCACACGGGGATCTTGCCCGCCCGCCAGTCCGCCAGCGGCAGCAGCGGCCAGCGCTGCGGGCGCGTGCGGTCCGGCTCGACGGTGATGTACAAACCCCCCGCCGCCAGGCGGTCGATGATCAGACGCGGCCCCGCCAGCAGGTAACCCATCGCCGCCACCCCGCGCGGGTAATGACACAGGTTGTTGTTGATGTACGTGTCCACGAACCCCAGCGACTGCTCGTGCGTGTTGCTCATCACCTGCATGTCCCAGTAGTGCGCCGCCGGCAGCCCCTCGTGCAGCAGCAGGTACCGGGCCAGGTGATCCCGCCACAGGTTCTGGCTCACCCACACGTTCTCGCACTCGGCCGAGGTGTGCCCGCAGCCATACCGGCTCAGGTTCTCACGCAACGCGCTGAGAATGTCCTTCTTCAGCCGCGCGTCGTCGAGCAACTGCGGCTGGCCCACGAGCATCGGCAGCAGCAGCCCGTTGCCCGTGTAGATCGAGTAGGCGTCCCAGCCCGGAATCGTCTCGTACGGCAGCGGCTTGCCGGTCCAGGCGTCGACCACGCCCTGCGCCGAACGCTCCGTGCACACCGCGTAGTGATCGCCCAGCCAGGCTTCGGCGTCCACCTTGGGCGCGTCCTTCTCCGCCGTGGCCTCGCACCGCTTGGCCAGCTCCGCCAGCGACGCGTCGCCCACGATGCTGAGCGCGTCCGCGGCCGCACGCAACGCGCACAGCCGCTTGATCGCCAGGTACGTCTGCTTGGGCGAGAACTGCGTCGCCGCCGACCCGTCGTCGATCGTGTTCGCCACCCCCGCCGACGGGAACCCCGAGCCGTCCAGGTCGCTCCAGAGCAGATACTTCGCCAGATCCGCCACCAGCTCACGCTGCGCTTCGGCCACCGCGCGATCCGCCGTCCAGCGCGTGTAGGCCTGGAGCAGCAGCAGATAGTTGCAGTTCTCCTCCACCTCCATGTGGTGCGGATACGCCTGCCCCAGCACGCGCACGCCCTGGCCCATGTCGTGACACAGAAAACGCCCGCCCGACGGCTCGTGCGCCACCGCGTGCTCCGCCCACTGCCCGAACTGCACCGCCAGCAGACCCGGCCACAGCGTGAGGTACACCAGCGCCACGTTGTATTCCACGTCGATCGTCGAGTGATACCGGCAGACGCCCTCCCAGACGCTGAACCACCCGGGCCCCTCCTCCCCCTGGCCGGGCAACGCGCACCAGAACGTGTTGCTCAGCCAGTTCTGGAAGCCCTGGTGCAGCAGATGACGCTGCGCCGGCTCCAGCGGCGCCTGCTCCAGCAGCTTCTCGAAGCGCCGCGAGTGCGCCAGGCGATCGTCCCGTGTCTCGATCGCCTCGGCCAGCACCTCGTCCAGGCTCGACCAGTGCTGCGTGTAACGCAGCGGCGCCTCGACGCGCTCGCCCCCGCGCCGCAGTTGCAGCACCGGCTCGGCCACGTGCGCCGCCCAGACCAGACGCCACTTGATCCCGCTGCCCGTCTCCGTCACCGGCAGCTCGCACGCCAGCCCGCTGCCGTCGTCCAGGTGCGTGCAGTCCGGGTTCAGGCTCACGATCCGCTCACGCACTTGCCGCGGGCCCAGCTCCGTCTCGCTCCCGGACCGCGGCGAAGCGCCGTCCAGCGGTGCCTCGTACGCCAGCTCGATGCTCGCCGCCTCGCCGTCACCGCCGCCCGGTGCGCTGGTGATCTGCGTCTCCGGACGCGACAGGCGAATGAACAGCTTGACCTTGTCCGGCGTCGGCCCCGCCGGCTCAATCCAGCGCACCTGGCTGACCGGGTTGACCCGCATCTCCAGGTAGAACGCCGGCATCACGCACAGACGCTCGTCCTGCGGGTAGAACACGCTGTGGACGTTGAACTCGAAGCGCAGCCGATACTTCTCGCTGTAGCCGCGGAACGTGATCGAGTTGATCCGCTCGAACTGCTCGCAGTTGTGCAGCAACTGCCCGTGCTGGGAAAGCGGCAGCACGCGCTGAGTGCCGTCCGGCTCCTCCAGGCCCACCTGCAGGTCCAGCGGCTGGTCCAGAAAACGCCCCAGCGCCGAGTGCATGACCCGCCGGCGATAGGGCTCAAACAGCAGCGTGAACCGGCTGCCCAGCCGCGAAATCGTCCAGCTCATCAACTGCATCGTGCACCTCGTCCTCGCCCGCCAGCGGCCGGTGATATTACCCTCATCGGCCTCATATCTTGCGCTGCTCAGCGCCGGGAGCAAGTGGCAGCGTCTGACGCAGCCGACCCACCGCCTCAACCACCGCCTCCGCCGCCTCGTCCACCTCCGCCTGCGTCGTCTGCCGCGACAGCGAGAAACGCACCGACCCATGCGCCACCGCCTCGGCCACCCCCATCGCCAACAGCACCGGCGACGGCTCAAGCGACCCGCTCGAGCACGCCGCGCCCGCCGACGCGCACACCCCCTGCTCGCTCAGCGACAGCAGGATCGCCTCCGCCTCCAACCCCGGAAACCCGATGTTCGTCGTGTTCCACAGCCGCTCGACACCCCGGCCGTGGACCACCGCGTCGTCCACCTGCGCCAGGATCGCCTGCTCGAACCGATCGCGCAGCGCCGCCAATCCTGCCGCCGCCGCCTCGTCAGCCAGGAACGCGCCCGCCAGCTCGGCCGCGACCCCCAGGCCGATGATCCCCGCCGTGTTCTCCGTGCCCCCGCGACGGTCGCGCTCCTGCGGCCCGCCGCGCTGCTGCGGCCGCAGGCGCACCGTCCGCCGCACCCACAGCGCCCCCACCCCCTTCGGTCCATGAAACTTGTGCCCCGCCAGCGTCAACAGGTCCACCCCCGCGGCCGCGACGTCCACGG
>SKPT01000447.1 GCA_007119405.1 Phycisphaeraceae bacterium | reverse complement strand
GCCGGCGCCGCTGGATCGAGGTACTGGAGCACCTGGGCAAGTGGTCGTTCCTGGATATCTACGTGGTGGTGGTAATCCTGGTGCTGACCAACGATCAGTTCTTCATCAGCGCCGCGCCGCTTGCGGGGGTGTACTTCTTTCTGGGGGCCATCACGCTGAGCATGCTCAGCTCGATGACGATGGAACGCATGACCCGGCCCCGCGCGGTGATGCAGTAGCCCGGCGCGCGGTGCAGATTCAGGCTCACGTGCAGACCATGCTCGTGGACCATCGCGACGAGGGTGTCGATCTGCTCGACCACCTGCTCGTCGATCTGGTAGACCTCCTCCGGCGTGATGGGCTTGCTGCGGTCGAAGCGCAGGTAGGCCGGGTACGCCATGGGCAGGCGCACGAAGTCGAAGCCCCACTTCGCCATCCAGGCCAGGTCGTGCCGCGTGGTGGTATCGCGCCGGCGGCTGGGATCCGGCCAGAAGAAATCCAGCAGGTTGAACCCGCGCCATCGCGGCAGCGGGTTCGATGCCTCGGTCGCCGCGGCCCGGTGCTGGTCCTTCGTTGACATCATTGGCTCCGATCATTGACTGGACAACGTCGACGTCACATGACACCCCCATCGCAGCGTCGGGCTCCCAGACTCCGGCATACTCCTGTGGCACTGACGTCGCGCCGATTCGCCAACACCGCCACAGCCACGACAGACTGGGGCCCGCCGGCGACGAGCAACTGCACGAAGAGTGCGACGACGGGTAGGATAATGACCATGGCGTGCTACCTTGGCCCACTCCTTCATCCGGCGCTATGTTTCCGATCGCACTTCATCGCCTCCCCGTAGCGCACATACCGCAGACCACCCTGGCCTTGCTGCTTGCGGTGATACATCGCCTCGTCGGCGATCGCCATGAGGTGCTCGATCTGGGTTGAATGCTCTATCTGCTGGACATGGACCGCGCCAATGCTGAAACGCAGGGTGGTGTCGGCATCGGCTGCCACGCGCAGGCGCATGCTCTGGACGGCGACAAGGCGCCCGGCAATCTGACGAGCGCGGGCATCATCGACGTCGAGAATGAACGCGGCGAACTCGTCCCCGCCGAGGCGAGCGACCAAGTCCGCGCGGTCGAGATTGCGCCGCAGCACCATCGCCAGGGCGCGCAACAGACGGTCGCCTGCCCCATGTCCGTAACGGTCGTTGATCGGCTTAAGGCCGTCGATGTCGATCATGATGCAGCATACGCCCAGGCCCCGGTGTACCGCTTCAACCCGCCGTCGCTCGGCGAGGTGAGTAAACCCGCGGCGATTCAGAAGCCGGGTCAATGGATCGGTGAACGCCTCCTCGCGGAACTTGTCGACGACCTCATGTTGCTGGGCCAGCGCCGCTTCGAGGCGCCCGAGTTGAGTAACCAGTTCAAACGCGTCCTCGGCGACCGCCATCGCCAGCGGGATGAACAGCGTGCCGAGTTCAATGGGGGCGCTGCTGCCGACGAGGTGCTCGGCTTTCTGACACGCGGCGTACACGAACGCATCGGGACTGGGGTAGGTCCCGGCAAGAAACTGGCCGTGGAGGGCGGTCAGCCAGTCGCGCTGAGTGCCGCTGAGTTCCTCGTCGAGATGGGGCATCAGGCTCGCCAGAAACACCGCGAGGCGGATGCCGATGTCGGACTCGGCGTTGGCCACAATGGTTGGTGGTCGGTGGTGGCCGCGCGCGGCCTCGACCAATGCTTCGGGGGCACCCCACGATTCGAGCAGTCGGCTGCCCAGTTCACCGTGATCAAGGCCGAACCACGCGACCTCCTGTTCTGACCAGTCGCCGCGCGTGCCCGGGACCAGCCCGCGCTGGTAGAAGTCCGGATCCACGACGAACAGCAGCGGCAGGCCGAGATCCTGAACCAAAGCCTGGCAATAGGCCCGGCTGCTTGCCGCTGGATCGAGGCCATGACATGCCAGCTCCGCCGCCGCCGCCTTCCGGACGCTGGAGACCCAGAGTTGCCGGCTCACCTCGGGGGTGACACGGCTCGACTCGTGCAGCAGTCGCAAGCCGAAGGCCATCCCGATTGCCCGGGCGCGGCTGGCACCGAGCTGAATGACGGCCCGTTCAACCGTCTCGATCGCCCGGCTGCCCCGGAACGCCGCGGAGTTGACCACGCCCAGCACCCGCGAAGTCAGTGTCGGACAGACGCGGAGCGCGGCGATCACCTGCTCCGGATCTTCCGGCGAGGCGCACATGACCGCCAGCAAGGGGTGTGCGTTCACGCCCGCCTGACCCACGGAGGCCAGCGTCTGCCGTCGCCGCTCGTCCCGCCGTTCGCCACTGTTGGACACCAGCCAATCGTCACGCGACAGTCGGCCAGCCGTGCGGTCCGGAGCTCCCGGCGCTGAATCAGTCAATGTCGCCCCCTCCTAGACCCCACTGGGCCATCCGCGCGATGAACCGACCTGTTTGTCTTATGATTCGGCCAACGGCCATCGCGGGTTGAGGCCACGACGCTGATTCGTTCGGGTGAGGCCTTTCCCCCGGTACATCTGGCGATCCGCCAGGTCACGAGTGGCGGGACCTTCGCCTGGCCCTGGTCGAGGCCGCGACCATCATGGGCGTGAGCTTCCCGCGGTACGAGCGACGGTATGAGCAGGCCCGCGCGACCGACTGGGCCCGGCGACGCCACCAGCCATTGCCGCCAGTTCCGCGAGGTCGTAGCCCTACCGGTGGGTCAGGCGAACAAACGGATGGGGAAAGGAGGCCGTGCCGGGTATAATCAGACTGTTCGCTCGGTTGTTCTCCCCGCATGGCCGCTCTGGCCAAGGAGGTTCAGGATGTTTCGCATCGAACTGACCGAGGAGGAGCGCCGGGTTCTGATCGAGGCGCTGGAGACAGACTTGTCCAACCTCAGCGTCGAGATCTCGAGCACCGCGCGCATGGCCTACCGCGACCCGCTCAAGCAGCGACGCGCGGCGATGAAAGCGGCGCTGGAGAAGCTCCACGCCGGCGAGACGACTGCGTCGGCCTGACGCCGTCGGCCGAAAACGAGGCGGGACGCCCGGCTGGCTCCAGCCCACGCGAGCCCTTCGGACTCCGAAACGTCGCGTGTCGGCGATAGACTCGCCGCACAGGCGGCCCCTCTGCTCTACTTCCGCTTTCCGACGTGCGCGATGCTGCACGGCCTCACCAGATCCGCGCTGCCCCACCGGGAGACCGGCGACAAGTGTCAAGTGACACCCAGTTTCGCGCAGCGCAGGTGATCGCTGGGTCCGGTGGGTCGGTCGGGCCCCTCAGCAGATGAATCGTCTGATCGCAGCCGACGAGGTGGTCCTCGAACTCGACGGTGACTGGCTCCTCACCCTCGGGCGTGTTGGCGGTGCTGGGGATGGCGATGACGGGTTTGCCGGATTCCGCCAGCGCGCTGCCGCGTATGAAGTCCGCGTGGCCGCCGATACCGCTGTAGAGCGTGGTCCCCAGGGAGTCGGCGACGACCTGGCCGGTCAGGTCGATTTCCAGCGCGCTGTTGATCGCCACCATGCCGCGCTGGCGGGCGATGACGTCAAGCCGGTTGGTGTAGTCGCTGCCGCGCATCTCCACCATGGGGTTGTTGTCCATGAACTCGAACAGCGCCTTGCTGCCGACGGCGAAGCTGGCGACGATCTTCTCAGGGTTCAGGCTCTTGCGTCGGCCGGTGATGACGCCGGCGTCGACCAGTTGCATCACCCCGTCGGAGAACATTTCGGTGTGCACGCCCAGGTCGTGCTTGCCCACCAGGCGCGACAGCAGCGCGTCCGGCAGGCGGCCGATGCCCAGTTGCAGCGTGTCGCCGTCGTCGATCAGCCGCTCGATGTAGTGGGCGATGCGGCCGATCACGTCATCGTCGTCGGCCTCGGTCCGGGGCCACTCCAGCAGCGGCTCGTCGTGCTCGACGAGGAGGTCGATCTGGTCCACGTGCAGGAACGAGTCGCCATACGTCCGCGGCATGTGCGCGTTGGCCTGGGCGATGACCAGCCGCGCCGAGCGGGCGGCGGCGCGCGTGATGTCCACCGACACGCCCAGGCTCACATACCCGCGCCGATCCGGCGGGCTGACCATGATCAGCGCCACGTCGATCGGGAGCCGCCGGCTACGCATCAGCTCGGGCAACTGCGAGAAGAACACCGGCGTGTAATCCGCCCGCGCCTCGTTGACCGCCTGCCTCACACTCTCACCAATGAAGAACGTGTTCGGGCGAAACGCCTCGGCCCGATGCGGGTCGGCGTACGGCGTCACCCCCATGCTCATCACCTGCGTCACCTCCGTGTCGGTGGCGCCGGTGGCATACTCGACCATCGCGCCGACCAGGTGCTGGGGCTCGCCGCATGCCGAGCCGACGAACACCCGGTGACCCGGCTTGATCTGGGCCATCGCGGCCTTGGCGGTGGTGAGCTTGCTCATCTTGTCAGCGTCCTTCCACACTTGGCCTGGGGCGTCTGGCCGGTCCACCATCGCCTCAAGCGGCGGTGGTGTCGGCGCCCAGGATAATCCGCGCGTCAGCGGCCACGGCCCCGTCGCCGCGGGCGTAGACCAGCAGCGGGTTGATGTCCAGCTCCTGGATCTGCGGATGCTCCGTCGCCATCTGGCTGACGCGCAGCAGACTATCCACCAGCGCGTCCAGGTCCGAAGGCGGCTCGCCACGCACCCCCGTCAGCAGCTTGATTGAGCGCAGCTCGTGGATCATCTCGCGCGCGTCCGTCTGCCGCAGCGGCGCCAGGCGGAAGCTCACGTCGCGCAAGGCCTCGGTGTAGATGCCCCCCAGGCCGACCATCAGCAGCGGCCCGAAGCGCGCGTCGCGGCGCATGCCCAGGATCACCTCCTTTCCCTTGGCCAGCATCTTCTGCACCAGCACGCCGACGATCTCCACCTGCTCGCCCATGTGCGAGCGCACGCGTGCGATCATGTCGTCGTAGGCCTTTCGCACCCCCGCTGCGTCGGCCAGATTCAGCGCCACGCCGCCGACATCCGTCTTGTGCAGGATCTTCGGCCCGGCGATCTTCATCACCACCGGGTATCCAATGCGCTCCGCCGCGGCGACCGCGGCGTCGGCGTCCGGTGCCAGCTCGTATCCGGGCACGCCCAGGCCATAATGCTCCAGCACCGCCATCGAACAGCTTTTGCGCGCCCACAGTGAGCCCCAACGTACTGGCCAACGCATCACACCGCGCGGCGACCGTCTCGTGCTGCCCTTTGAGCTTGGCCCCGACGAGGTAGTACAGATGGACATCCGCTCGGCCGTACCCGCCGCCCAGTCGCCACGGACTGACGCCGCCGACCGTCAGGCCTGGGAGCGAGCCATGGGCGCCGCGTCTCGCTAACTCGATGCCAGCCGCTCCGGAGGCAAGGCAGCCGGATGGATTCTGTCAAGAGCAGCCGCAGCGGACTTGCGCTGATGACCAACGATAGTCACAGGGCGTACCAAGGCTTCCTGGCCCCGCGAAACTTGGACTTGGGGCAAGTCTTCAGTTGCTTTTTCTATGTTCCACATTTCTGATCGTTATCTCCCACGATTGCCTATGCCGGATCGACGATCCCTGACGGCGGGCGGCATACCGATTCCAGTTGAACACGGTGAGGATGTGTCCGAGGCTCAACCGCCAAATGTCGTCGACATCCGTCAGCACCAGTTCGTCAGCTTGTGCCGAGCTACCCGTCGGATGTCAGCGACATCAAACGCTGGCTTCCGCCCCCGTTTGCAGTCGTTACGAATCCACGGCTGCGCCTTGCGGCGCGGTCATCGTACCCCGAGAGAGAGAGTTCGCCATGCAAGCCACACTCGTCCGCGACACGATCGAGACCAATGATTTCGCCGAATTCATTGTCGCACCCGGTGGGACTCTTCCGCCCAACCCTTTCACCGATGTGCGAATCGCCGGCTGGTTCGCCCGTGGTGACGACGCGCCCGTGACTGTGGGCGGCTTCGCTGACAGCGAGGATGGTCGATTATTCAAGGTGCGATTCCTGCCAACCGCTCCCGGCACGTACCGCTACGGTGTGAGGTACGAGACCGCCGACGGATGCAGTCGGCGCTACGAGGGCTCCTTCCACGCCGAGCCGAGTCAGCGCAAGGGACTACTCCGTGTGGATCCGGAATACCCCAACCACTTTATCTGGGAAGGCACAGGCGAGCACTATTTCTGGAACGGCACGACTGCCTACTTTCTCGCCGGCTTCCGTGACGAGCACGTCATTGCGCGAGCGATCAACCGACTGGCATCGCTGAAGGTCAACCGTATTCGCACACTCTT
>SKPT01000571.1 GCA_007119405.1 Phycisphaeraceae bacterium | reverse complement strand
GGGCGGCGTGGTGCTCGATTGGTTGAGCGTCTGCGTCATGCCCCCTGCTCACCCCCCTCCCTCCGGGAGGGGCCGGGGGAGGGCGTCTGCATCGACGGCGCGTCACCGACGCGAACCTGGATCATCGGCCGGCGAGCCCCCCTCCCGGCACGAGTAGGGGCGGCCCCGGCCGACGCCAACGCCCCGCTCACTTGCCCGTCCACACGGTCCCGGCCGGGTTCTCGATCGGCACGCCCACGGCGTTGCCATACTCCGTCCACGACCCGTCGTAGTTGCGCACGTCGTAGCCGAGAATGTGCTTCAGCGCGAACCACGTGTGGCTGGAGCGCTCCCCGATGCGGCAGTAGACGATGATCGGCTTGCTGCCGTCGATCCCCTTGGCCGCGTACAACTCGCGCAGCTCCTCAGCGCTCTTGAACTCGCCGGTCTCCGGGTCCACCGCCTCGTTCCAGGGCACGTTCCTGGCCCCCGGCACGTGCCCGGCGCGGATCGACAGCTCCTGGATGCCCTCGGGAGCGATGACCCGGCCGGAGAACTCCGCCGGCGAGCGGATGTCCACCAGCACCGCCTCCTTCTCACCCTCGACCGCCGCCAGCACGTCGGGAAGCCGCGCCCGCAGCCCCGGGTTCGTCTCGTCCACCTCGTAATCGGCCGCGCTGAACTCCGGCACGCGCACGTCCATCGGCCGACCCTCGCGCACCCACTTGTCGCGCCCGCCGTCCATCAGCCGCACGTCCGCGTGGCCGTACATCTGAAACACCCACGCGCCCCACGCGGCGAACCAGTTGTTGTGATCGCCATAGAGCACGACGGTCGTGTCGTTGGTGATGCCCGAGCGGCGCATGAGCTGCTCGAAGTTCTCCGGCGAGACGATGTCGCGGCGCACCGGGTCGACCAGGTCGGTGTGCCAGCGGAAGTTCACCGCGTTGCGCACGTGCCCGCGCTCGTAGACGCCCGGCTCGACGCTGACCTCGACGATGCGCACGTCGGGGTTATCCAGGTTGCGCATCACCCAGCCGGTGGACACCAGCGCGTCGCTGCCGGCCCGCTGCTCGTCGGCCCAGGCCACGCCGCCGGTCAGGGCCAGCACCGCCGCCACGGCGATTGCCATGTGTCGTCTCATCGCTTGCTTCTCCTTGTTCGGATCGTCCATCCCGGGAAAAGGTCAGCCGCGTTTTTTAATGGGCCGCCGCACCGCTGTCAAGACAAATGCGGCATATCAGGAGGCAACAGTCCTGTGATGTGGCCGCCCACGCCCGACCTGAGCGAGTCCGCGAGCGAAGGTTCGGATCACACCCCCCTGCCGCGATGCTTGCTGGCACCCTTGTCAGATGTGAATCGCCCGGCCATCCACGCCCAGCGCCGCCTCCTTGACCGCCTCGGCCAGCGTCGGATGCGCGTGGCAGGTGCGGGCCACGTCCTCGGCGCTGGCGCCGAACTCGATCGCCGCCGCGCACTCGGCGATCAGGTCGCCGGCCCGCGGGCCGATGATGTGCACGCCGTAGACGCGGTCCGTCTTCTTCCCGGCCAGGATCTTCACCTGCCCCGTCGTGTCGCCCAGCGCCCGCGCCCGACCGTTGGCGACGAACGGGAACACACCCTTGCGGTACTCCAGCGCCTCGTCGTTGAGCTCCTCCTCCGTGCGCCCGACGCTGGCGATCTCCGGGTGCGTGTAGACCACCGCCGGGATCGCGTCGTAGTTGACGTGGCCCCGCCCGGTGACGAGCTTCTCCACGCAGGCGATCCCCTCCTCCTCCGCCTTGTGCGCGAGCATGGGCCCGCGGATGACGTCGCCGATGGCGTAGATGCCCGCGGCCGAGGTCTTGAAGTCGTCATCCACGTCGATGCGCCCCCGGTCATCGAGCTTCACGCCCGCCTCCTCCAGGCCCAGGCCCTCGGTGTGCGGGGCGCGCCCCACCGCCACCAGCACGCGGTCCGCCTCGATCGGCTCGCCGGTGGCCAGCTCGATCGACACCCCCTTGCCCTTGCCGTTGCTCGTCACGCCGGTGACCCGGCTGCCCAGGCGGAAGTCGAAGCCCTGCTTCTCGAACAGCTTCTTCGCCGCCGCGGCCGTCTCCGCGTCCATGCCCGGCAGGATGCGCTCCAGGTACTCGATCACGATCACCTTCGCCCCCAGCCGACGCCAGATCGAGCCCATCTCCAGCCCGATGTAGCCCGCCCCGATCACCGCCAGCGTCCCGGGCACCTTCTTGTAGGCGAGTCCGTCGGTGCTCGTGTCCACGCCCTCACTGGCCAGGTCAACGCCCGGCAGCGTCACCGGGCGCGAGCCGGTGGCGATGAGGATGTGCTCACCCACCAGGCTCTGCGTCTTGCCGCTGTCATACTCGACGACGACCTGCCGCTCGCCGGTGAGCCGGCCGCGACCTTTGTAGTGCGTGATCTTGTGCTTCTTGAATAGCGACGCCACCCCGCGCGTCAGGGCCGTGACCACCTTATCCTTGCGCTTGAGCATGGTGGCGAGGTCCAGCTCGAGCTTGCCCGCCTTGATGCCGTGCTCGGCCAGCGCGGCCTGCGCCTGCTCGTAGCGCTCCGACGATTCCAGCAGCGCCTTGCTCGGAATGCACCCGATACGCAGGCACGTGCCCCCGGGCGCGTCGTTCTCATCGACGCAGGCGACGTTCAGCCCGAGCTGCGCAGCCCGGATCGCGGCGACATAGCCCCCCGGACCGGCCCCGATGACGACCAGATCGTGTTCGCTCATGATATGCACAGCATACACGCTCGCCGTGGGCATCGCGGAGCGGGCCATCGGAATCGCCACCGTCCTCGGCGTCGGCGGCGACATGCAGCGCTCATCGGTTGTACCGGAACACTTGCCCATGGCAGCGCCGTCAGGGACACTGGCCAAGTTCCCCGGTCTTCCGGAGCCAGGCCATGCCCACCATCGCCCACCTCACCCTGCTCGCCGCGCTGACACTCAGCCTCGCCGCCACCGCCGAGGCCGGCGAGGGCGAGGCGGAGGGCGGTCGCGACGACGCCGTGCAGGCCGTGCACTTCAAGGCCCGCATCATGGCGCTCAATGCCTGGCACCTGAACAACATCGGCCTCGACCCGCTCGAGCCCGTCGTCTATCCCGACGCCCTGCGCGCCGCGATCATCGCCGGTACGGAAGTCGGCCACCGGGACCTGGCCACAATCCGGGTGAATCCGCGCGACGAGCACCCGGCCCGCGTGCGCTTCACCCGGCCCACCTTCGGGTCGTTCGCCGCAGCCGACGCACGGATCGACTTTACGGAGCTGGAGCGCTACCGCGCGTGGCTGTTCGAGGAGCACGGCCAGCTTGATGCCCGCCTCGACCGCCGCGAGATCGAGCAGGTGCTCGCCGGCCCGGTCCACGCCCGGCACGATCCGCAGACCCAACGCATTGCCCTGCGCTTCGACCTGTCGCAGGCCGCGGATCGACCCGCGCCGGCCGACGCCGCACCCGTCGCGGTAACGGCCGTACGGGTGAATGTGGAACTCGACCGGGGCTCGACGGCACTGGTCCGTCTGCCCTTCGACGCCGACGCCCTCTTCCCCAGCCGCTTTGCCGCCCAAGATCCGGGCCGTGTACCTGCTCGTCAAGGCGTGGGTTGAGCACGACGGGGAAGATCCGCACAAAGCCGGGCGCTGACGCGGCTGCGGCGGCGCGGTACCCTGAGGGGCAGGCCGATCCACATTGAGGCGCCGTGAACTGTCGCGGCTCGCCTCTGATGTAGGGTGGGTAGAGCGAAGCGAAACCCACCCGTTTGCCGGTAACGCACCGCCCCCAAGGTGGGTTTCGCTTCGCTCTACCCACCCTACAACCTAACCCGGCACCATTGAGGCCGAAGGAGCCCACCCATGACACGCACCACCCCCACCACCGTCGATTCCAACGCCGCCGACCCCCACCAGGCCGTCAGCCTCACCCTCTGCTCCATCGCCTTCCGCAACGACCCCATCGAGGACGTCGTCGCCAGGGCCGCGCAGACCGGCTTCGACGGCGTCGAAGTCTTCTTCGGCCAGATCCAGGACCACGACGACGACGCCCTCGCGCACCTCCGCCGCGTCGCCGACGAGCACAAGATCGCCCTGCCCGTCATCTCCCCCTACTTCGCCTTCACCCGCGGCCAGAAAGAGTACGACGACGCGCTGGCCACCGCGGACCGCGCCATCCACGCCGCGAGCATCCTCGGGGCAACCAAGATCCGCACCTTCACCGACGTCGCCAACACCGGCATCGGCTCCGACATCGCCACCGACGCCCACTGGGACCAGTGCGTCGCCGGCCTGCGCGCGCTCACCGCCAAGGCCCCCCACATCCAGTTCGTCGTCGAGACCCACGCCCACACGCTCGCCGACACCGTCGCCACCACGCTCGAACTGCTCGATCGCGTCGGCGCGGCCAACCTCAAGGTGCTCTACCAGCCCACGACGTTCCACAAGACCGAGGGCGTCGACGCCTCGTTCGACGCCCTGCGCCCGCACATCGCGCATCTGCACGTCCAGCAGGCGGGCACGGCCGCGGGCCCGGGCTGGATCGAGGACGAGGGCGAGCTCGACTACCCCGCCTTCTTCCAGCGCCTGCTGGCCAGCGGCTACCGCGACACACTCTCGCTCGAATACTGCTTCAAGGGCGCGACCTGGCAGCGCGTCGCCTCAGGCCACGCGTTCCTCGCCCGGCATCTGCGCGGAGGGGCCTGACTCTCATGCAGGTGCCACAATCGACGCACGACGCGCATGATGCCCCAACGCCCGTCCAGAGCGAGTCTGCACGTGGCGGGGGGCAAGGGCGGGATTTCCAGGCGAGGATCGACGAGTACCGGCAGTGAAGGAAGCGGCGGATCGGCCACAGATGCACACGGATAACGACACGAAGGAAGGCAGGACGAATAAGGAAGCCAGGAAAGCAGGAAGGGAGGTGGAGGTGATGTTCTGAATTCTGCATTCTGCATTCTGCATTCTGCATTCATCCTCCCCCCCTCCCCAACCGCGGCCGCAGCATCGCCAGGAACGCCGGCCCGCCCACCAGCGCCGTGAACACGCCGATCGGCACCAGCCCCACGCCCCACGTCAGGTGGATCGCCGCGCTGGCGACGTCCGCCGCCACGACCAGCGCCGCACCCAGCAGCGCCGACGCCACCAGCAGCGGACCATGCCCCGGCCCGAGCATCAGCCGTGCCACGTGCGGGCAGATCAGCCCCACGAACGCCACCGGCCCGGCCAGCACCACCGCCCCGGCCGCCAGCACGCTCGCCGTGACGAACAGCCCCGTCCGCAGCCGTGCCAGGCTCACGCCCAGGCTCGCCGCCTCCGCGTCGCTCAGCGTCGCCACGTCCATCGCACCGGCCGCACGTTGCAGCAGCGTCCACCCGGCCGCCAGCAGCATCATCACCACGAGCACGCTCGCCCCCGACGCCGCCTCGTTGAGATACCCCATCATCCAGCGCATCAGCTCGTCGCGGATCGCTCCGGGGCCGACGAGGTAGTTCGCCAGCATGATCAGCGCCCCGTTGATCGTGCTGACGACCACGCCCACCAGCAGCAGCCCCAGCGGGTCGATCACGCCGCGGCGCCGCCCGATGGCGAAGACGATGCCCATGCTCACCGCCGCGCCCGCCACGGCGCCGAGGTGGTGGCCCGTCACCGCCCAGCCCAGCCACGACAGGAGCAGCGACTGACCGATCATCCCCGCCGCCGCGCCCGTCGACAGCCCGAGGATGAAAGGCTCCGCCAGCGGGTTGCGCAGCAGGCTCTGCAGCGCCACGCCCGCCAGCGCCAGGCTCGCCCCGGCCACCGCCCCCAGGCCCAGCCGCCACAACCGGGCGTGCCAGATCTGCTCCAGCTCGCCGGCCGGGAACCCCAGCGCCGACGAGCCGACATACAGCCGCGCCGCCGCGACCAGCCCCAGCACCACACCGCACGCGCCGATGACCAGCCAGGTGCGCAGGCTCACCGCGGCGGGCGCGGCCGCGGGCTCGTTGATGGGCGCCGGGGACGCCGTCACGGCGCCGCCTCCGTCGCCGCGACAATCTCCCTCGCCGCCTCCGCCAGCTCGGGATGCACCTTGCCGAGAAGCTCGGCGACGACGTCGGGGATCGTCGTCGTCGGCAGCAGGGCCAGCGGATGGTTGACGATGGCGACGCGCCGGTCGCGCACCGCCGGGACCTCCAGGCCGCGCAGCTCCGCCAGGCGCGGGTCCTCGTCCAGCGCCGCCAGCTCGCGCCCGCCCGGGCTCAGCAGCACGATCACCTCCGGGGCCGCGGCCAGCAGCATCTCGCGGTCGAACGTCGGGGCGCCGGCCTGCCC
>SKPT01000647.1 GCA_007119405.1 Phycisphaeraceae bacterium | reverse complement strand
GCCCGCATCCGCGCCGACGCCAGCGGCGAGTTGACCGTCAACCTCTGGCTGGATCCGCCCGCGGACGGCTGGCTCCCGGCCGGAACCCGCGTCGGCTACGAGGATCTGGGCTTCGACTGGGAAGTCATGGGCACGCCCAACGACTGGGCCGAGGGGCTCGTGACGCTGACCGACCTCGGCGATGGCTTGCATCAAGGTCAAATCGTCGTGGCGGATCCGGGGGAGCACTTTTTCAAGCTCCGCCACGTCGATGACTGGGACGTGTCCGTGGGCTTGGACTTCGGCATGTTCGCCGACAACATCCCCTTCACCACCAGCACAGCTAACGAGACCGTGATTTTTACGCTGGACCTGCCCGGCGGCCGGGTCAACGTCGTGCCCGAGCCCGGTTCGCTGGCGCTGCTGGGCCTCGGCGGGCTGATGCTGCTGCGGCGGCGGCGCTGAGCGTGACACGCGAGCCCGGAGCCGCGGCCGCAACCGGCGGCGGCTCCTTTGAAATCAGAGGCCTCTGAATGAGCCGGTGGTCGGTTGATCAAGCGGCCAACCGCGAAGCAGCCAAGGCAAGCAAAGGGGCGAAGTTGCAGAGGGTCATGCCAAGGGCTTCTCCTTCGCGGCCTTCGCCTTCTTCGCACCGTCGCGGTTTTTCAGCAGGAGCGAGGTCATGGACAAACGGTGGATCGCGGCGGTGGTGATGGCGGCGATGGCGCTGGTGCCGGGCAGCGCGTGGGCGCAGGAGGAGCCGACGTGGTACCTGCGCGGCAGCTTCAACGACTGGGGCCTGACCGACATGGACGAGATCAGCCCCGGGCACTTTCAGGCCACCGTCACGGGACTCGCGCCCGGCGAGCCGTACGAGTTCAAGGTGGCCACCGACGACTGGGAAGACGGGTTGGACTGGCCCGGCTCCGACGTGCGCGTGCTCATGGACGACACCGGCGAGCTTACCGTCAACTTCTTCCCCGAGCCGGCCGACGACGGCTGGCTGCCCGAGGGGCCGCGCGTCGGGTGGGTCGACCTGGGCTGGAACTGGGAGGTGATGGGCTCGTTCAACGATTGGACCGAGCCGGTGGTGGGCCTGACGGACCTGGGCGACGGCGTGCACCAGGGCGAAGTGCTGGTCCCCGAGCCGGGCGACTACTGGTTCAAGCTGCGGATGGAGGACAACTGGGACTTCGCCGTTGGCGACGACCTCGGGCACTTCGCGGGGGACGTGCCCATCGTCACCGAGGAGCCGGACCAGACGCTGATCATCACGCTGGACCTGCCCAACGGTCGGCTCCGGGCGATCGTCGACGAGGCGATCCCGGACATCATCGTCGGCGACATGAACTTCGACGGCGTCGTCGACACGGGCGACGTGGCGCCGTTCGTCCTGGCGCTGACGGACCCGCAGGCCTACCAGGACCAGTTCGGCGTGGATGAGGCGACGATGCTCGAGGCGGGCGACATCAATGCGGATGGCGCGTTCGACACCGGCGACGTGGCACCGTTCGTGCAGATGCTGGTGGGCGGGGGCGCCGCCAGCGTGCCGGAGCCGGGCAGCCTGGCGCTGCTGGGCCTCGGCGGGCTGATGCTGCTGCGGCGGCGGCGGTGAAGCGAGCCGAGCCCGGGCGGGGCTGGGCGGACGTGGTTCGAGCCAAGGGGCGCGGGCCACGTTTTTTTGGGCACGGGCGGCTGCGAGGGATGAGCCGGATGACGTTGCACAAGCGCCGTTGCCGTTGGCTGATGGTGTTGATCGTGGCGCTGGGGTGGGGCTCGGCGGCGGGGCAGGACGTCTCGCCACCGCCGACGCTTCAGCTTTTTGATGCCCGCTGGGAGACGATCGAGCATCGCATGGCCGACGTTTTCATGGCGGGCTACGGCTCGATGTGGGTGCCGCCGCCGTCGCGCGCCGACAGCGGCGGGCATTCGGTCGGCTACGACGTGTTCGATCGCTTCGACCTCGGCGCGCCGGGGCATGAGACGTTCTACGGCACGGAGACGGGCTTCCGCGCGATGATCGACAAGGCGTCGCGCGCCGGCGTGGGCGTCTACGCCGACTTTCTCATCAACCACAACGGCTTCCGCGACAACACCACGCCCGGGTTTATCGAGGCCGGCGGCTACCCGGGCTTCGTGCTCGAGGACCCGGACGGCGACGCGGACCCGTGGGGCGTGCCGGGGACGCATGGCGACTTCCACCCGCCCATGAGCCTGGAGGACGACGTCTTCGCCGGGCGCCTGGCGGGGCTGATCTCGATCGATCACGCGACCAACCACCAGCTCATCCGCCACCCGGTGGACCCGGACGATCCGCAGAACATCCCCGCCGGCTCGTGGTACAACCAGCCGGACCCCGCCAACGCGCGGTTCTATCCGGACCGCGACCTGGGCGGGCGGACCGCGTGGGACCCGGCGCTGAACCAGCAGGTGACGCTGTACGACTTCAATGTTGATGATCCCATGGCCGGCGACGCCGTGGCGGAGAACGCGATGGGGCTGATCATGCGTCACGCGCGGTGGATGGTGCAGGACGTGGGCGTGGCGGGCTTCCGCATCGACGCGGCCAAGCATGTGCCGCCGTGGGTGCTGAACTTCTTCGACCTGGCGGTGTTCGACGCGATCCCGGACACGCACTTGGACGGCTCGCCGCGCGACGTGTTCAGCTTCAGCGAGGTCTTTGACGGGAACATGGGCGTGCTGCAGGACTACGTGCGCAAGGACATCGACCCGCACGACCGCGGCGTGGTCGGCGGCAACCGCGATGCGCTGGACTTTCCGCTGTATTTCGCGATGCGCGACAACCTCACGGGCAACGGCCTGGCCAACGACTGGCGCGACGTCGTCAACGCCAGCTTCGCCGTGAACGACGACGGACTGGCGAACAACGGCAGCCAGGGCGTGGCGTTCGTCGCCAGCCACGACGACGGCGGGCCTTACCTGGACAACGTCGCCCACGCCTACGTGCTGATGCGCCCGGGCCACGCGGTGGTGTACATGGACGCGCAGGAGTTCGGCGACCGCGACTTCCCCGCCGCCGGCCGGGGCGACGCGCTGGGCGGGCAGTACGGCGACACCATCACCCGGCTCGTCGAAATCCGCCGCACGCACGGCCGGGGCAACTACCTCGACCGCACGCCGGGCGGCGACGCCAAGGAAATGCTCATCTTCGAGCGCGAGAACAGCGCGCTGACGATCCTGAGCAACCGCCTGGACGCGGGCTTCGACAACCGCACGGTGCCCACGGCCTTTGCGCCGGGCACGCCGCTGATCGAGCTGACCGGCAACGCGTCGGACGCCGCGGTCGACCCGCACGACGACGTGCCGGAGCTGCTGATCGTCGACGAGCATGGCCAGGTGAACCTCACCGTGCCGCGCAACCGCGCCCCCGGCGGCGGGGAGCATGGACGGGGCTATCTCATCTACGGGCCGTCGGGGCCGCAGGGCGAGCTGTCGCTGTCGAATGTGGCGTTCACGATGGTCGGCCAGGGCGACGCGCCAACGCAAGGCACCGGCTCCAACGCGACAACGCGCATCCACGACATCGAGGTGATCCGCGACGACAGCTTCGAGATCCGGCTGCACACCAGCGCGGTGCACCTGCTGGGCGTGCACCGCGACGAGGACGCCGATGGCGACAACGCGATCTTCCGCTTCAACGATGGGCTGGACGTGACGGGCGAAGGCTTCGTGAGCACCGAGCCGGGATCGGTGGCGTACGGCTTCCAGGCGTTCACCGACGTGCACGAGCCGGGCTACTTCGCCGCGGACGGCGATGGCCAGTACATGCAGCAGATCGACGCGACGCAGTTGGCGGACGGGCTTCACTTTCTGACGGTGCGGGCGTTTCGCCATCGCGACGACGGCGGGCCGGCGATCTTTACCGACTTCCGCCAGCCGGTCTATCTTGACCGCCTGCCGCCGGAGAGCGAGATCGCGGCGCTGGAGCCGATCGACGGCAACGTCAATGACCGGCAACTGCTCGTGCGCAGCGTGGACGCCACGGCCGACAGCGTGCATGTCTTTCTCAACCTCGCGCCCAACGTCACGGACGACGAGGTGCTGGGCATGCTCGGCCCGGCCAACCACGCCGGGCGCTTCGACCGCGACCTGTTCGACCACGGCTTCTTCGGCATGGCCCATGGCAATCACGCGATCACCGTCGTCAGCTTCCGGCCCACGGGCAGCGTCAACGTCCAGCGCTTCACGGGGCAGTACGTCGAGACGGACATCGGCGCGGGCCTGGGGGACGTGACGTTTGACGGGGCGTGGGGCGAGGCGGACGTGGATTTGATGCGCGAGCTGGTGCTCAGCGACGGGGCGATGTTCAACCCGGCCGGCGACTTCACCGGCGATGGGCTCGTCGGCCTCGACGACTGGTGGCTGCTGGGCGATCGCCTGGCGACACTGCACGACGACGCGCTGGTGAGCGCGGCGACGCTCGAGCATTACGACGCCCTGAGCACGGTCATCGAGCACCCGCTGGGCGACATGAACCTCGACGGCGTCGTGGACACCGGCGACGTCGCGGCCTTCGTGCTGGCGCTGACGGACCCGGCCGCCTACCACGCGGCGCATGGCGTCGACCCCGTGCTGCTGGGGGACGTCAACGGCGACGGGGCGTTCGACACCGGGGACGTCACGGCGTTCGTGCAGTTGCTCGTCGGCGACAGTGCGACGGTGCCCGAGCCGGCGACGGGGCTGCTGCTGACGGTGGCGATGCTGATGCTTCGGCGGCGACGCGGCACTGGGTAGGGTGGGTAGAGCGAAGCGAAACCCACCGCGAATGTCGTTGATTGTCGGCCGACTCGGCGGGTTTCGCTTCGCTCTACCCACCCTACAATGACGATGCCAATGGCTCACGTCCAGCTCGAGAACGTCGGCAAGGTGTACCCCGGCGGCGTCGTGGCCGCGAAGAACGTCAGCCTCGACATCGCCGAGGGTGAGTTCATCGTCATCGTCGGGCCCTCTGGCTGCGGCAAGTCGACGACCCTGCGGATGATCGCCGGGCTCGAGCAGATCACCGAGGGCACGATCCGCATCGCCGGGCGGGTGGTCAACGAGCTTTCGCCCAAGCAGCGCGACATCGCGATGGTCTTTCAGAACTACGCGCTGTACCCGCACATGACGGCGTACAAGAACATGGCCTTCGGGTTGAAGCTGCGCCGGATGCCGCGCCGCGAGATCGACCGCAAGGTGCACGACGCGGCCCGGCTGCTGGGCTTGACGGAGCTGCTGCAGCGCAAGCCGCGCGAGCTGTCCGGCGGACAGCGGCAGCGCGTGGCGCTGGGGCGGGCGATCGTGCGCGAGCCGGCGGCGTTCCTGTTCGACGAGCCGCTGAGCAACCTCGACGCCAGGCTGCGCGTGGAGATGCGCGCCGAGCTCAAGCGGTTGCACAAGCGGCTGCGGACCACGAGCATCTACGTCACGCACGACCAGGAGGAGGCGATGACGCTGGGCGATCGCGTGGTGGTCATGTCCGACGGGCTCGTGCAGCAGTGCGCCGCGCCGCTGACGGTCTACAACCAGCCGGCCAACCGCTTCGTCGCCGGGTTCCTGGGCAGCCCGCCGATGAACCTGGTCCAGGGGCACATCGTCGGCGAGGGCGACGGGCTGCGCTTCCAGGGCGGCGGGCTGTCGCTGGCGCTGACGTCGGAGCAGGCCCGGGCCGTGGTGGACCGCGTGCAAGGGACGGCGGTGCTGGGCGTGCGGCCGGAGGCGTTCACGCTCGCCGACGGCGACGCGGGCGGGCCGATGCGGGCGGTGGAGCTGCGCGTCGACGTCGTCGAGCCGCTGGGCGACGTGATGGACGTGTACCTTTACACCAGCGAGCACGAGCGCGTCATCGCCCGGCTCAAGGCCCAGCCGCTGGCCGAAGGTGGGAAGGTGTCACTGCACGTGGACATGACGCGGACGCACCTGTTCGAGCCGGGCGAGCATGGGCGGAACCTGACGGCGTCGCAGGCCGCCGATGCGGCGGTGGGTTGATGATGCCGCGTGGTTTGTTTGACCTTCGAATGGCCGACTTGATCCTCAAGCCCTGGTGTGCCACGGCTTGTCCCGAAGGGCAAGCCGTGCGTTTGCCGAGGACCGCACGGCTTGCCGCTTCGCGGTCAAGCCGTGGCACCGGGTGCCACTGACGAGCGGCGTCTGCGGAGCTTGCCAGGGCGAGTCGGCGTACACACTGACAAGCCCGAGGACGGGCTTGTCAGTGGCACCCCCCCGCCACACACCACGCCACATACACGCTCCACCCCCCACACACCCCGCGGCCCTTTCTGCTTCGTGCCTGCGTGCCTTCCCCCTCAATTGCCAAACAGCGTCGACTGCTGCAACATGC
>SKPT01000441.1 GCA_007119405.1 Phycisphaeraceae bacterium | reverse complement strand
GCGCGGGGCAGGCCGGTGACGGAAAAATCGAGCGTCGCGTCGCTGGGATTGTCGTCGACGTTGTACATGTGCTGCAGGTCGCCGAACGCGTCGACCATCTGCAGCAGACGGCCGGGGTTGCGCATCTCGCGTTCGTGGTAGCGAGACCAGATGTCCTGCGCCCATTCGTTCTCGTCCCAGGTCTTCTGCACGTTGCGGCCGTAGGTCGCCCACATGAGGCTGTACTCCTGGCCGACCGCCGCGTCGGGGCACAGGTGCGATCGCGGCCACTCGGTCCAGCCACTGCCGCGGATCTGCACCCCCATGAAGATGGCGAAATCCCGGTCGGCATACCACTCGGGATGCTCGCGATGCTCTCTGCGGTCGCGGGCAGCGGGCGTCCAGCCATCATGGTCGTGGGTGTACTGTTCGTTGGCCAGGCCGTACTGGCGCAGCAGCGTCAGGCACTGCATCGCGCGGGCCTGGGCCCGCGCCGAGGCGAGTGCCGGCAGGAGGATGGAGATCAGCAGGGCGATGATCGAGATCACGACCAGCAGTTCGATGAGGGTGAAACCCTGCTGCCGGGGATCGCGGCGGAGCGGGTGGCGGAGCGGGTGGCGGCGGGGGTGGAACCGGTTCATGTGCAGGCTCCTTGGCAAGCGGCCGGGCAAGCCACGCCGATCAGCCCCCCGCGCTGCGGTATCACGGCGGCCACGCTGAGCAAGCGGAGACGCTGACAGCGGGTGCACTCTTGTGTTGGCGGGTGGGGGCCCATCGATGCCTCCTTCGCTGGCCCTGCTCGCCGATCGCCGCGTCACACGCCGGTGAAAGGGTGGAGTGCCCATGAGCAACTGTTGACCAAAATAGCTCACGGGCGCCGACCTGTCAATCCCCGGCCGCAGGGTTCCGCGCAACAGCGGCGCCCGCGCCAGGTGATGCGGGGCAATAGTTGCTCCACTTTTCGGCCATCACACCGCCAGGGAGCCTTCACGATGGGCGGACGCCCCCCCCAACGCCCGGCTCCGTCCTCTTGCCCGCCCTCGGCCTCGTCCGCCGACGAGGGGCAGCGCGGGCCCCCCCCGCTGCCGGCTCCTGCGCGCCGACAACAAGATCATCTGGCCGGGACCGGAGATCCGCGAGGGGTACGTCCACGGCCACGGCCGCGTCAGCGATCCGCGGAGTAGCGGCACCGCTGGGCAGCGCGGCGTTCGCGTCAGCCACCGACCGAGGGCGAGGTCACTGGGCGTCATGCCGCGCAAGAACAACCCACGGCGCTGGCCGTGGGCTGTCGCGTGGATCAGCGTGGCAGACGGCGCGATCGGCCTCAGCGCCGGCGGCGCATCAGCAGGCCCATCGCCCCCAGGGCGACCAGGCCCAGGCTCGTCGGCTCGGGGATGGCGCGGAAGTTGTCGAGGTACACGTCGCCGCCTTCCCAGCCACCGGCCGTGTCCATGCGGATATGGAAGCGGACCTGCGCATCGCCTGCCACGATTTCCGGCAACTGATCGCCGTACTCGAACGAAAGCGTGCCGCTCTGCAGACGCTGTGCCTCGCCATCGACGCCGAACCACTGGCCGTCAATATTGCCCTCGAGGCGCAGCCAGGCGTTGACGTCCTGCCAGGACTGCTCGGGGATGTCCGCGATCCTCAGGTCGACCAGCAGCGTGTCGTTGCCGATCAGCAGTTCCGGCGTGTCGTCAAACCATTCGCTCTGGATGTTGGTCCATTCGACAACGTTGACGACGGCGGCGTACTCGCCGTGCGTGACGCCGTCAGGGTCCTGCGTGAACCCGTCAATGCCCTCCCAGCCTTGGGCGTCGTTCTCCCAACTGAACAGCACGCCGCCGTGGGCGGTGGTGCCCAGCGCCAGAGTCGTCGCCAGAATCATGGCACACTTGAGCGAGAAACGATTCATGATGATTCCTCCTTTAACACGAAACAGAAAAGAAGAGCGAGAGGACGCCAACGTCGGTCATCTATCTCCCACTCCTTGAACGGGTCGGATCGGTGCCCCTTTCCCACGGCAGAGCCGACTCAGCGCCAGCGCATCAGCAGCCACGGTGCCGTGGCCCCGAGCAGTCCGGCGGTGCCGGGCTCGGGCAGGCTCGACACCTGGGGCGCCACAAGCAACTCCACGAACGGTGCCACATCGGCGGTGTCAAAAGCGCCGTCGCCGTTGATGTCGCCCAGGGCGTTCATCGTCGCCTGGTCGACACCGAACTGGTCCAGGTAAGCATCGGGGTCGGTCAACGCCAGGACGAAGGGCCCCACGTCGCCGGCGTCCACGACGCCATCGAGGTTCATGTCCCCGGCCGGCGCGTGGGCCCCGGGCGAAAGTCGTATGTGCAGGTAGATCGGCGACTCGTCCACCGACAGGAGGATGGTGGCCCCGTCGTGCTCGAAGCCCACCTCCGGCGCGTCGCCTTCCTCCAGCGGCATCCGTTCGGCCCGGATCACCTCGCCGGGCAGATCCTCCAGGAGCACGTCCATCTGTCGATCGCTGCCCGTCGGCGACCAGATCGCCCAGATGACCCGCTCCGGGTCGTCCTCGTGCTCGTAGGCGTAGACGTAGAGATCGTCTGGATCCTGCCGAACCACGTCGCTGAACCGGTAGTCGCCCAGCGTGGCCTTGAGGTGGCTCATGGCCCAGAACGAGGGCTTTGGTTCGTAGTGGCGCATCAGACCCGACGAGCCATGCACGCTGGCACTGTCGCTGTCGTTGAACCAGAACATGTACGCCCGTTCCATCTCCATCTCCGAGAAAACCAGGAACGAGCGGATCAGGTACCGGGCCTGCTCGGTGTCGCTGACGCCGATCCACTGGGCGAACTCGGTGTCGGGGTCCGGCTCCTGGGTGCTCGAGTCGTAGCCGAACTCGGTGACCCAGACCTCGCTGTCGCCGGCGTGCTCGTCGCGCCAGTCGATGATCTGCTCGATGCTGGTGAGGTACTCGATGTCCGGGTCCTCGGGGTAGCTGCGCTGCCAGGTGGGCCAGCCCTCGATCGACGGGTAGGAGTGGGTGGCCAAGACGTCCACGAGCTCTGTCATGTCGGCGAAGAGGTCGATCGACTTGGCGTACTGATGGCTGGGCCCGCGGGTCACGTTGGGGGTGACGATGGGCAGGGCCGGGTCGACCTCGCGCACGCCCTCGGCCATGTTCTTGAAGATCGTCTTGAACAGCCCGTCGCTGATGTTGCCCGGCTCGTTGCCGAGTTGAACGGATGCGACCAGCCCGTTGCCGACGCTCGGCCCGAAGTGCTCCGCGAACGCCCTGCCATAGGCGCGAGCCGCGCCGGCGGGGTCGTCCCAGGCCTCGTCGGTGAATCCGTCGAACATCAGCACGGCGTTGATCCGGTAGCCCTGTTCGACCCAGGGCTCGTAAAGCTCGTCCCAGTTGATCCAGTTCCACCGGTCGTGGGGGAAGTTGGTGGGCTCTCCCGGGCTGGCGATGTCGAAGTTGACCGGGTGATACTCCCGGATCAGGCTCGTGGCCGGGCGGAACATCTCGGGCACGCCCTCGACGCCCCGGTCGAAGATCTGCGCGACATGCACGTTCATGCCCATGAAGTCGCGCATCAGCGGCCGCTCGTCCTCCCCCTGGGCCCACGGGCCGCCCATCAGCATCAGCGCACCCGCCAGCCCGACCATGCCTGTCCTGCTCAACTTGCTCATGCCGTCTGTCTCTCCTTTCTCGGAAACTCGCCGGGTGTCAACGGAAGGACACGGCCATCTCCACAAGAGCGAGGTCGTGCAGCGCTGCGCGCGGCCTCGAGACGGCCCCAAGGCTCATCAGCAACGTTGAGCAACTCTTGCACTATCCTCCGCCAAGATACCGCCTTGCCGTTGCGCGGTCAAGAAAAACCTGCGAGATAACGCCCGCCCCCCCGCGCCACTCGCGAACCCGGCCCGCCGTGTCCCACCGATCGCGAAATCGTGAGAAACAGTTGCATAAGCCGGCCCCACCCGGTAGGCTCAGCAGCGCAGCGGAATCCCCGGCGAGGCGGCAGGCCCGTCGGACGGCTGGCCACGGCAGGGCTCGGTGTCCGCCACGCGGACCATGCCGCCCCCGGAACACACTTGGCCGCACACCGGGCGCTCACCCTGAGCGCCTTGGCCCGCCTCGCCCATCCGCCGCTGCCGTGGCTTGACACATGCCGCCGTGAACCAGGGGCGCATCACCCCCATCGCCCCTGCTCAGGTCAAAGGAGCCTGGTTATGGGTCTCAGAGCCGCGATCAACAGCCACGCCGCCACCGCCACCGCCCTGGCCGTCGTTATTCTGTCCGTGGCCCTGGGGGTCATGCTCTGGAGCAGCGCCGACCGCGGCCCCCGCGCCGCCGACAACGCTTACTTCTACGACCCGATCGTGGACGAACTGTTCCTTGGCGACCCGGGCCAGCTTCCGCCGATCGAGGGGCCCTCCGGCGAGCGCGTCGCGGTGCGGGCGCACCTATTCAGTTGCGGCCCATGTCCCGCTCCGGCCGAGGTGGTCGGCCTTGGCCGCGAGGAAATCGAGGCGGCCACGGGAGCCTACGTGGCCTACCTGACGCGGTACACGGACGAGGCCTTGGAACTGGCCGCGGGGCGGGAGCGGGACGCGGAGGCGATGCGCCGGATCCACCTGGAAGGCCGGTTGGTCCGCTCGCCGCGCCACGAGCGGTGGGTGGCCGCTCACGAAGGGGCCGGGCGACGGATCCAGGCCCAGGCCCGCCTGCGCTGTGGCGAGGCGCCGGCGCAGGCGTGCGAGCCGGATGGGTGAGCGGGAAACGCTTGCTGGCGCTGGGGCTGGGCCGGGCCGGGGCCTGAGGGGCGACCCTCTCATCTCGATAATTGCCTTGTCAAATGGGAGCCGTCGCCCTTGCGGGCGAGCCTGCGGCCGTTTGAGCGGGGTCTGCCCTTGACCGCCCAGTCACCCCACGCTAAGTTGAGCAACAATTGCTCGACCGGTGCCCGCGGGCCAGACGTCGGAGCGGGTTCGGTGAGCCATGCCCTTCAGGAGCCGCACCGATGTCCAGCCCCCTCAGCCTCCTGCTCTGCCTCGGGTGCCTGCTCCTGCTGCCGGCGCTCGCCCACGCCGCCGGCGATCGCCCGCAGGACATCTTCGGCCCGCTGCGCCTGATCGATGAAGCCATCGCCGGCGAGGAACGCCCCCGCCACCAGTTCACCGAGTCCGAGCCCGGCGTCAGCGAGCTGCGCGAGATCCTCGGCCGCACCAGCCGGGTCATCGCCAACACCGGCGAGCAGGCGCGCTACGTGGCTCTTCGCCTCGGCCGCGACATGGGCCTGCGCGCCAACGCCCAATATGTGCTCGTCGTCGAATACCCCGAAGATCAGCCGCGGATGATGAAGATTCACAACCGCGGAGCCGAGACGTCGCGCGGCCTCTACACGGGCAACACCGTCGGCGACGTGCTGCACGGCCGATACGTCGATCACAACCTCGAGTCGCTGGAGTATCCGCTCAGCGGCCGGCACGAGCCGTTCCAGATGCTCTTCACCCTCCACGACCGCTACGCCGGCATCAAGCAGCCGCGCGGCGGCAGCTTCCCACGCGACCTCGTGCCCGACGACGGCGTGCCGGTGATCATCTCGCAGTGGCGCGCCCGCAATGCCCCGCGATCGCACGGCGCCGCCTGGTCCCGCGTCGCGCTGTACGAGGTGCTCGAGCCCGAGGCGCTGGAGCTGGCGATCAATTATCCACCGGGCGACCTGCCCCGCCGTCATCTGTTCTGGCGCGAGGAGATGTCCAACGGGCTGGTCGGGCGCGATGACCCGGGCTGGGACGACGAGATCAACTCGTACCGCGCCAAGGCGGACCTCATGCTCTTCCTGGGCATGAACACCTACACCATCGACATGCTCGAGTTCGGGCACAACCAGGGCTGGGACTCGGGTCCGGGCGGGGGCGACGACTGGGTCTACCAGAATGCCTCGCCGCAGCGCTGGCGGAACGTGCTGCACATGCTGCGCGACGAGGGCTACCCCTTCACCATGCTCCCCTACTACGAGTACGCCGGCAGCGTGGGGCAGAACAGCCCGGGGCGGCGCAAGTATGCCCGGCCGCTCGGCGACATCGACGCCTACACGCACGTGACCTGGTCGGAGCGCGCCTACGCCGACGTCACCGAGCCGATCATTCTCGAGGACGCAAAGAAGGTGATCGACCTGACGATCAACCGCTTCTCGGACGTGATGCCGTTCACCGGCGCCTGGTTCCGCACCCGGCCGAGCCACATCCCCGTCAGCTTTTCCGACGACGCGCTGCGACGCTTCGCCGACGATGAGATGGACGGCGACACCGTGACGCGCGAGCAACTGCGCCGGGGGGGCGAGCTCTACGATCGGTACAT
>SKPT01000546.1 GCA_007119405.1 Phycisphaeraceae bacterium | reverse complement strand
GGTGGTGGTGCGTGTGCACGAGCATGAGCTATGTACGCGCGAGTAGGACCACCTGATCCTGCGCATGCCCATAAGCTTTACGCAGGCGGCGCTGGGCGCGAAGCTGACGGTGCCCACGATTGACGCCGCGGGCGACGGTGAGCAGCAGATCACGGTCAAGGCGGGCACGCAGCACGGCCAGCTCGTGCGCCTGCCCGGCCAGGGTCTGCCGAACCTGCGCACCGGCCAGCGCGGCGACATGATCGTGGCGCTGACGATCGAGATACCGACCAGGCTCTCGGAGAAGCAGCGCGAGCTGCTGCGGGACTTCGCCGAGACGGAGAACCGCGACGTGATGCCCGAAAGCACCGGCTTCTGGGAGAAGATCAAGGCGTATTTGAGTTGACAGCCCTGCCGCGGGTGAAACCACGGATGCACACCGATGCACACGGGACAAGGACATGTGTGAGACGGGTGTTACACAGCATCCCGAACGGTGCCGTGTGCCGCGGCCATCGAGGGTCGATCGCACACAGCAGCCTTCGGCGTGCCGTGTGGCACGCACGCACCACGTGGAAACGTGGCCCATGGGTGCCCGAAGGTTCACCGTGGGATCAACGAGGCACAGGCGGGCGATTGTTCGTACCCGGTCACGAGCCGGAGAATGAGTGATGAGCAAGAGAAAATCCAAGGATCAGGCTCAGGCGGACGAGGCTCGGCAGCGGGAGCAGCCGGCCGGCGACGCCGACGCCGACGCCGAGGCCCAGCAGCGCGTGGCGCAGGACATTGACGAGGCGTTGTCGGCGGTCGAGCGCGAGCGTGACGAGCTGCACGAGCGTCTGCTGCGTACGGCGGCGGATTACCAGAACTACGTCCGCCGCACCGAGCAGCACGCGGACACCGCCCGTCAGCAGCAGGTGATGGACATGGCCCGGGCGCTGGTCAGCGTGCTGGACCATTTTGACCGCGCCGTCGAGGCCGACCCGGAGCACACGACGACGGCCGACCTGCTCAACGGGGTGAAGATGGTGCGTCAGGAGCTGCTGCGGGTGCTCGAGGGCTTCGGGATTCAGCGCCTGGATGTCGAGCCGGGCGAGCCGTTCGATCCCAACCATCACGAGGCCCTGATGCGCCAGCCCAGCGAGCAGTGGGAGTCGAGCGCGGTCACGGCGCAGTTGCGCCCCGGCTACAAGCTTGGCGAGAAGACGATCCGCCCGGCGCAGGTGAGCGTGGCGGAGTGAGATGCGGTCGGGTGGGGCGGGTGCCACTGACAAGGCCGCCTTGGGCCTTGTCAGTGCCGATCGGCGGGGCCGGTCCGCAACGCTGATCCGCACTGACAAGCTCCGCGGACTCCGATTGTCAGTGGCGCCCGGCACCCGCGTGCCAGGCAAGCCCAGCGGCGGATCGTCCGATTTGGAGTATAGTGGCGGATTCGCCATCACCCCGCCATCGCCCGTGGCGAGCACGGCAACGCCGGGACAAGGAGTCGAGCCCATGCCCACCTACGAATACCGCTGTGACGCCTGCGAGCACGAGTTCGAGCATTTCCAGTCCATGACCTCCAGCGCCCTGCGCAAGTGCCCGGCATGCGGCAAGCTGAAGCTGCGCCGACTGATCGGCACCGGGGCGGGCATCATCTTCAAGGGCTCGGGCTTCTACGAGACGGACTACCGCTCCGACAGCTACAAGAAGGCCGCCAAGGCCGAGAAGGAGGGGGCGTCGGCCAAGGCCGGCTCGTCGGACAAGCCCGCGGCCGGCGACGGCGGCAAGGCCAAGGCCGGCTCGAGCGCCGATGCCGGCGGCAGCGGCGCCGCCGCCGCGGCCAAGGACTGAGGCGCGGGGTCCGTCCGGCGATGAACATTGTTCCGATCCGTCCGGGCTCGTCCCGCCGCCGGGTGCAAGGGCAAGCCCGGCCTCTCGGCGGGGCCACGCGGTGGCGGGCGGTGGCGGGTTCACCTGCTTGACACCGCGCCGGCCAGCGGTTATCACGTGGCTGATCGCGCGGCGGCGTGGGTATGCCGGGCTCGTTCTATCGGTGCGATGAGCCGGCCTTTCCAGACCCCGACGGTGGGAGACTGTGGTATGAACGCATGGCCTGTTGTTTCGAGGCGATGGGGTGGTGTTCTGATGCTCATCGCGGCGGTCATCGGCCACGTCGGGCTGACGAGCCCGGCGCAGGCCACCGCGATCTACTCGCATCAGTTGATGGACTTCAGCCGCGACTACTACCACCGTCAACTCGCCAACGAGACCTCCCGCTATGAGCCGGCGGGCCAGGTCCCGGTCAACTGGGGCGGGCCCGCGGGCGACTCGGCGGACAACGTCATGGGCTGGGGCTCGGGCACGGTCATCGAGACGGGCAACCCGGACTGGGACGGCTATTGGGTGCTCACCGTCGCGCACGTGGTGGACACGGCCACGTCGCTGCACTTTCGTCGCGGGCCAGGCGGCGGCGGCGTGCCGCCGTTCTTCCCGATCACCACCGCCACGGACGGGTTCTTCAAGGACCCGATCGAAGCCGAGGCCTGGTTCGTCCCGCCGCAGTGGACCCCGTTCCTGTTCGATATCTCGGACCTCGATTACGACATCGCGCTGATGCGTCTGTCCGAGCGCGATAACGTCAAGCCGGCGCGGCTGCACCAGGAGGGGCAGCTCTCCAAGGGCACGGAATACACCTGGGCGGGCTACGGCGTGGCGACCAACGGGCACTGGGGCTCGTCGGGTGTCTGGCCGGATCAGGCCAAGCGCGCCGGCAGCAACAGCCTGATGCACTACAGCTCCAGCGGGATGCGCTTCGAGCACCGCTTCGACCAGCACCCGACCGACGCCGAGTACTTCGGCCCGTCACTGGATCCGCTGTTCGGCTACACGCCGGTGTTCGGGCTCGATGAGAACCCGATCGGCCTCGAGTCCGACGCCACCGGCGGCGACAGCGGCAGCGGGGTGTGGGCCGGGGGCCGGTTGGCGGGGCTGGTGTCCTACGGCTACAACCCGTGGACGACCTGGCCGTCGATGTTCCACGGCTTCGGCGGGCAGGTGGCCGTCGCCCCCTGGTTCGACTGGATCATGGACGTCATCGAGGCCTACGAGACCGGCGACCCCGCCGAGATCGGGCTGATCGCGCAAGCCGGCGGGCCGGGCGATCAGATTTTCGACCTGTTCGACACGAGCCCGGAGGGCGTACCCCACTGGATGAAACGCGAGTTCGACCCTGACTCCGGTGAGGCGGATCCCTTCGGCCCGTCGCAGGTCTGGCCGCACTTCGCCCACGCCCACTCGCCGGTGTTCCAGCGCGCCACCGGCTACGACCCCGACGAGATGTCTCTGGGCGAGTTCCTGGCTGACCCGGACCTCTGGAACTTCGACTTTGACGCGATAGACCCTGAAGGTATGTTGCTCCCCGGCGACATGAACCAGGACGGTGTCGTGGACACCGGCGACGTCGCCGCGTTCATCCTGGCGCTGACGGATCCGGAGCAGTACGAGGAGCAATATGGCGTCGTTCCGCGGTACGTGGGCGACCTGAACTACGACGGCGTGTTCGACACCGGCGACGTGGCGCACTTCCTTCAGTTGCTGACCAGCGACGCGGCGACCGTCCCCGAGCCGGGGACGCTCGCGCTGCTGGCGGCGGGTCTGGGGCTGCTGGCCCGGCGTCGCCGCCGCACCGCCTGAGCCGTCCCACGACGGCCCGAAGATCGTGGTCCGACCCCGGCCGGCGCATGCGCCGGCCGGCTTTCTGCGCCAGCAGCGCCGCGGCGCCGGGCGCTTCATCGGTGCCGCGCTTGCTACAATAAGCTGTTTGCCGTCGCCCCCGGTGGGGGGGCAGGGAGCAGGACCGTCCATGACCCAGCCGAGCTCAACCCGCGATGCCGCCGACGCTGCCGCCGGTCAGGCCGCCGCCGCTGTCGCCGCCTGCCTCCGCGCCGAGGCCCGGCCCGGCTCCGGGGCTGAGCACACCGCGATCGTCGGGCTGCAGTGGGGCGACGAGGGCAAGGGCAAGGTCGTCGACCTGCTCGCCCCCGGCTACGACTGCGTCGTACGCTACAACGGCGGCGCCAACGCCGGGCACAGCCTCCAGGTCGGCGCCGAGCGCTACGCCCTGCACCTCGTCCCCTCGGGCATCCTCTACCCCGACAAGCTCAACGTCCTGGGCAACGGCGTGGTCATCGACCCGGAGCAGCTCGTCAAGGAGATCCACGAGCTTCGCGGCCGGGGCATCGCCGTCAACGACAACCTGCGCATCAGCGACCGCGCCCACGTCGTGCTGCCCTACCACAAGGCCGAGGACGTGCTCTACGACCAGGCCCTGGCCACGAGTTGGGAGTCGCCCGCCCTGGGCACCACCGGGCGGGGCATCGGGCCCTGCTACGCGGACAAGGCCCTGCGCGCCACGGCCATCCGCGTGGGCGACCTGCTCGAGCCGGAGCGCCTGCGCAAGAAGCTGGCCGACATCGTGGCCTTGAAGAACCACCTGCTCGACGCGGCGGCGCGGATGGTGGGCAAGCCCTTCGAGCCGTTCGATCCGCAGGCCCTGGCCGACGATCTGCTGGCCCAGGCCCGGGTGCTCGGTGCGCACATCTGCGACACGGCCGAGCTGCTGCACAACGCCATGGACGCCGGGCAGCGGCTGCTCTTCGAGGGCGCCAACGCCACCCTGCTGGACGTCGACCACGGCACCTACCCCTACGTGACCTCGAGCAACTGCTCGTCGCTGGGCGTGCACACCGGGGCGGGCATCCCCGGGCACCGGGTCGGGCACGTCATCGGCATCGTCAAGGCGTACCAGACCCGGGTCGGCGGCGGGCCCATGCCCACCGAGCTGGACGACGCCACCGGCCAGCAGATCCGCGATCGCGGCAACGAGTACGGCACCACGACCGGCCGGCCGCGGCGCTGCGGCTGGCTGGACCTCGTGGCCCTGCGCTACACCGCCCGCGTCAGCGGGGCCACCGGCCTGGCGCTGATGCTCCTGGACGTGCTGGCGGGCTTCGACGAGCTGAAGCTGTGCACCGCCTACCGCCACGCCGGGCGGACGCTGGAGCATTTTCCGGCCGATCCGGGCTTGCTCGAGGCGGCGCAGCCGGTCTACGAAACGGTGCCGGGTTTCGGCCAACCGCTGGAGGACTGCCGGCGATTTGACGATCTACCGGAACAGGCCCGGGCGTATATTGACCGGATCGAGCGGCACGTGGGCGTGCCGGTGGTGATGGCCAGTGTCGGGCCGCGACGCGATCAGACGGTGCTGCGCTGAACTTCGCCGCCCAGCCCCGCCGGCTTCGAGAACGACCATGGCACCAGTGACGGCAAAGCATCGCCAGCCCGCCGCCGGCGCCCCCCAGGCGTCGCGGCAGGTGGTCGCCAACGGGCTGGCCCCGGCCCCGCAGCCGGGGCTGGAGCTGGCCGCCGGCGAGCTGCCGCGCCACGTGGCGATCATCATGGACGGCAACGGCCGCTGGGCCGTACGCCAGGGCCTGTCGCGGACCGACGGCCACCGCCACGGCGCCGAGGCCGTGCGCGCCGTCGTCACCGAGGCCGCCAAGCTGGGCATCGACGTGCTGACGCTCTACAGCTTCTCGACCGAGAACTGGACGCGCTCGCCCGACGAGGTCGGGTTTCTCATGAATCTCTACGCCGAGTACCTCGTCCGCGAGCGCGACACGCTGATGCGCAACAACGTGCGCTTCGTGCAGATCGGGCGGCGTGACGGCCTGCCCGCCAAGGTGCTGGCCGAGCTGGACCAGGTCACGGCGACGACGGCGGCGAACACCGGGCTGACGCTGGTGCTGGCGCTGAACTACGGCTCGCGCGGCGAGATCACCGACGCCGTCCGCGCCATCGCCGCCGAGGTCAAGGCCGGCCGGCTCGCGCCCGAGGCCATCAACGAGCAGACCATCGCCCACCACCTCTACACCGCCGAGCTGCCCGACCCGGACCTGTTGATCCGCACCGCCGGGGAGATGCGGCTGAGCAACTACCTGCTCTGGCAGATCTCCTACGCCGAGCTCTACGTCGCCGACGTGTGCTGGCCCGAGTTCGACGTGCCGCAGTTCCACGCGGCCCTGCGCAGCTACGCCTGCCGGCAACGCAAGTTCGGCCGGGTGGTGTGAGACGAATCCGGATCATTCCTGTGCGGGGCGCGAGGGATGCACGCTTTGCCCCGCGGGTCAAGCCGTGGCAAGCCTGTACCTGAATCCGCATCCTCTATTTCGGGACTATCTTCTTGTCCCCTTGTCAAGGAACCCGAACCTTTACGAAGTTAGTGAACCCGAAGTCTTACGAGTTGGGGTTCATGAATCGGTACTCGTGTACTCCTGTGGGGCCGCGATGCCTCCGCCCCCAGCCCTGGG
>SKPT01000268.1 GCA_007119405.1 Phycisphaeraceae bacterium | reverse complement strand
CGCCACCAGCGCACGCGCCCGGCCTCGACCAGCACCTCCCACGCCCGGCCCGCCAGCTCGAAGCGCCCGCGCAGCCACGGCCGGTCCAGCTCCGACGCCCCGGGCCAGATCAGCTCCAGCATCGCCCGGGCCGTGGTCGTCTTGCCCGCCCCGTTGGGCCCGTGCAGCAGATTCACACCCCGGCACAGGCCCTCGACCACCAGCGCGCCTTCACCCCCGATGCCCAGCGCCCGGTCGATGCGGATCGAGTTGAACACCAGCGCCTGCGTCATCGCCCAGCCTCGGCCTGCGCGTGCAGATCGTTCAGCAGCCGCCACGCCTCGTGCCGCAGATACGCCCGCGCCAGCGCGTCGTCGAGCGGCGGCTCGTCCGGCAGGCCCGAGTAGTAGCTGCCGTGACGCGTCAGACGGATCCGCTGCCGCGCCGGCTGCACCAGCTCCCGCGGCCCCTGGCCCTGCTCCAGCGCCACCAGCAGCCGCGCCACCGCTCCCAGCGGCGAGTCGTCCGCGCTGCACCGCTCGAGGTCAATCGCCGGCTCGAGCTGATTGTCCACCCGGTCGATATACAGCGTCACGTCCGCGCCGACGCGCTCGTCCCACTGCTCGGCGAAGCGCGCCAGCACCGCCTCGGCGTGCTCGTACGCCGCCGTGCGCCCCGTCAACCGCACACGCAGCGACAGGCAGTGCAGCCGCTGGCCCGATTCCTCCGCCAACCGCTCGCCCTCGTCGCGGATCCGCTGACGCAGCAGCGTCTCCAGCTCATCCTCCGTCGTCGCCGCCTCGGCAGTCAGCTCGAGCTGCTCGTAGCGCACGCTCGACAGCGGCACCAGCCGCGGCGCGGCCACCCGGCCGCGAGCCACCTCCACCACCCACGCCCCGTGCACGCCCGCCTCGCCGGGGTCCATCGCCTGCGGTGAGCCGGGGTAGAGAATGAACGGCGACGCCTCGTCGTCGTGCCCCGGCCGGTGGATGTGCCCCAGCAGCCAGCCGGCGACCGGCCGCTCGCGCAGGCGGTGGCGCGACAGCGGCGCGTACCGGCTGCCCGGCGCGTCCAGATCGCCGTGGACCATCACCAGCGTCGGGGCGTCCGGCGCCGGCTCGAGCTCGTAGCTCGCGACCGGATCCTGGTCGACCACGGGCCCCGGGTAGGACCAGCCGTCCAGGTGCACCGCCGCGCCGTCGCGCTGAAGCCGGACGCGCTGCCATCGCCCGCCGCGCCCCAGCACGCACAATTGATCCTCGCCCAGCTCGTCGGCGACGCGGGGCAGGACGTCGTGGTCGTGGTTGCCGGTGACGGCGAAGACGGCCACGCCCGCCTCGGCCAGGCGCTGGACGCCGCGCTGAAGCGGCCCGGCCGACTCGAAGTACTTGTTCGACTCGTCCACCACGTCGCCGGTCAGGCACACGGCCGCGGCCCGCTCGGCGATGGCCAGCTCGACGATCGCCTGCCAGGCCGCGACCGTCCGCCGCCGGTCCGCCGGCAGGGCCTGGCCCGCGGCCGACGACGCCCGTCCGATGTGAATGTCCCCGGCAACGACGAGCTTCATGGCGGCGCCCTGCTCAAACCCGGCTCAACGGCCGCCGAGTATACCCGCACAAGGAGTCCGGAGCGGACACAGGGTAAACAGATCGATTATACTCTTGTTTGGCGGGCGGCGGCAGACGTGGGAGCGGTGCGATGACCGGCCTCGAGCGCTACAGGGCCATGCTCGCCGGGCAGACCGTCGATCTGCCGCCGCGCATCCCCATCCTCATGCGCTTCGCCGCCCAGCACGTGGGCGCCTCCTACGCCGACTTCTGCACCGACTGGCGCGTCAAGAGCCAGGCCAACATCCGCTGCGCCGAGGCGTTCGGCCTGGACCTGGTGGGCGTCATGTCCGACCCGTTCACCGAGGCCGCCGACTGCGGCGCCGAGATCCGCTTCCACGACGACGACACCCCCGAGCCCGTCCGCCTGCCGCTGGAGCACACCAAAGACCTGTCGGTCCTGCCGCCCGCCCAGCCGACAAGCTCGCCGCGGATGAGCAATACGCTGGCCACGCTCCGCGCCTACGCCGAGCGCGTCGGCGGGCGCTACACGATCCTCGGCTGGGTCGAGGGCCCGCTGGCCGAGGCGGCGGACCTGCGCGGCGTGACGCAGGTGATGATGGACCTCTACGACGACCCGGGCTTCCTCGGCGAGTTGATGGACACGTGCGTGGACCGGGCCATCGCCTTCGCCCGCGCCCAGATCCAGGCCGGCGCCGACACCATCGGCGTCGGCGATGCGCTCGCCTCGCAGATCTCGCGCCAGCAGTACGAGCGCCACGTCCTGCCACGCGAGCATCGGCTGGTGGACGCGCTGCGCGGGATGGGCGCGATCGTGCGCCTGCACATCTGCGGCGACATCACCCACCTGCTGCCGGCCATCGCCGCGCTGCCGCTGGACATCCTCGACGTGGACTGGATGGTCCCGATCCAGCGCGTGCGCGCCGTGATGCCGCCCGGCGTAGCCCTGGGCTGCAACGTCGACCCCGTGGCGGTGGTGCTGCGCGGCTCGCCGACGTCGATCCGCGCGGCCGTGCGGGCCTGCTATGAGCGCGTGGGCGATCCATTCCTGGTCGGCGCCGGGTGCGAGATCCCCCCGGGCACGCCGCCGGCGAACCTGCTCGCCCTGTGCCAGCCGATCACGCCCGCGGGCGGCTGATCCAATCGCCGCAGCCCCGGCATGACGCCGGCGTGCCAGGCCGACCGCGAATCGCGCGCGACTGGCCCTTGCGTGCTCCGTGATGAACCATTTGCGCTGCGGCGATCGCCACCGCGCATCCGCCCACCGATGCGCGCCGCTCGCGCCATTTCGCCTCTCATCCAACAACGTCCGCACCCCATGGGGCAAAGCCCCATGGCGCTGCTCATCATGCACGAAGGCGCGTCGATCGCAGGCTAACCTTTCGCCATGAACCGATTGAGACATGCCATCGCGCGGTGTCACGGTTTCTCTCGCGTCGCGGCGCGCAGCGCCTGACGGCGCTTTGCCCAAGCGGCATAGGCATCACATGTTCCTTCGGTTGACGAAGCCTCCACGCCGGCGGCCCGCGGGCATCTAAAGCGGCGATACCGCCTGCCCGATCGCGTCTGGTGAAGCATCGCCGCGCGCCTCTTTGGCCTGTTGCGGCGACCGCCATTTTCACCGCGTCCGCGTCCCATATGGATCCGGGAATACCCGGCAGGTGCCACCGGCAATCCGTACTCACGCGGCCGCATCGAAGGAGCGAGACGTGATCACCACGCCGCAGACGAGCACCGACAGCCTCGTGCTGTTTCGCAACAGCCAGAACGAGCCCGGCCGCGGCACGCTCGTGCGCCTGTCACGCAACATGGCCGTCTTCGAGGTCTACAACCCCTACTCCATCGTCCAGCTCAGCGAGGTGCTCGGCGACCTCCAGATCCGCCGCGGCGACCGCGTCATCTACCGCGGCCGCGCCGTCGTCAGCAACCTCATGACCACCGGGCTCGTGCTGATCGTCTCCGTGACCCTCGTGGACCCCTGGTCCGAGCTGCTGCAACTGTCCCCCGGCCCGGCGCTGCGCGAGGAGGTGGCCGGCTTCGTCACCGAGTGGGAGGAACGCGTCACCGCCCTGCGCCGGCCGTACCAGCTCGTCGTCGGCACGATGGCCAACTTCTGCCAGGAGCTCAGCCGCTGGCTCGCCCACTACGAGGCCGTGGTCGGCGGCAACGGCTCCGGGCCCGCCGACGCGCCGCACGAGGAGCTGACCGAGCACATCTCCAGCCAGACGCTGCCCAAGCTCCGCGAGCTCTGGCAGCGCTACGAGCAGTGCGCCGCCGAGGTCCCCGGCGACCTGCTGCCGGCGCACAAGGAATTCGCCCGCCGCGACCTGCACCCGCTGCTGCTGTGCTCGCCGTTCATCCACCGCACCTTCACCAAGCCGCTGGGCTACGCCGGCGATTACGAGATGGTGAACATGATGTTTCGCCGGCCGTGGGAAGGCCAGACCATCTACGCCCGGATCGTCAACGCCCTGCTGATCACCGCCCCGACCGCCCAGGGCCATCGCAACCGGATCGACCGCCTGGCCCGGTGCCTGGACGACGAGGCCCGACGCGCCGTCGAGGCCGGGCACCGCCTGCGGGTGCTCAACGTCGGCTGCGGGCCGGCCATCGAGGTGCAGCAGTTCCTTCACCAGTCGCCCCGCGCCGACGACTGCACGCTGGAGCTCGTGGACTTCAACGACGAGACCCTGGCCTACGCCAGGCGGGTGATCGACGACGCCATCGCCGCCACCGGCCGCCACCCCGAGCTGCGCATGGTGCACGAGTCGATCCACGGCCTGCTGCGGCAGGCTAGCCGACCAGGCGCCGACCGCCTGCGCCACGCCAGTGGCGAGTATCATCTTGTTTACTGCGCCGGGCTTTTCGATTATCTTTCAGATCGGATCTGCAAACGACTGCTCAGGCTCTTCATTCACAGCGTCGTCCCGGGCGGACTGGTCGTGGCGACCAACGTCGATCCGTCCAATCCGATGCGGCAGTTCATGGAGCACGTGTTGGAGTGGAACCTGATCCATCGCAGCAAGCAGCAGATGCTGAAGCTGGCCCCGGCCGGATCGCCGGTGCAGGCTTTCACCGACGCCACCGGCACCAACGTCTTCCTGGAGGTGCGACGACCGAAGGGCGAGGACCCTGAATGATGCATCGGGAAATTCCCGATCAACCATTCCACCAGGCATATCGCGAGGCGGACCAGCAACTGCGCCTGCGCCATGCCCGGGTCGGATGCGCCCTGACCCTGATGCTCATGCCCGCCGGCAGCATCCTCGACGCCCTGGTCTACCCCGAACTGCTGCTGCCCTTTTTCTACCTCCGCTGGGCCACCGTCCTGGCGGTGGCCATCGTCTTCGTCCTGCTGCTGACCCGGCACGCCAGGACCTGCATGCCCTGGGTCGGCAGCGCCTGGGCCGTCCTCGCCGCCGTCGCCATCACCTGGATGATCCACGTCACCGGCGACGGCGCCGACTCGCCCTACTATGCCGGGCTTAACCTGGTGATCATCGGCGCCTGCCTGCTGATGCCCTACACCATCCGCGAGGCCGTGGCCATCTGCCTCGGCGTCGTCGCGGCCTACAGCCTCGCGTGCCTCGCCCCCGGCACCGGCCTCGTCGGCTCCTGGGCCGTCTTCGGCAACAACCTCTTCTTCATCGTCGTGACCAGCATCATCGCCGTGACCTCCTGCCACTACTACAACCTCCGACGCGTCGCCGACTTCCGCTTGCGATACGAGCTGGACCAGCGCAACCACGAGCTCGCCGAGCTCGACCGGCTCAAGACCCAGTTCTTCGCCAACGTCAGCCACGAGCTCCGCACCCCCCTGACCCTCATCCTGGCCCCCGTGGATCGCCTGCTCGCCAACGAGCCACGCCTCGACGACGCCACACGCCAGGTGCTCCGCACCGTCCAGAGCAACGGCCTGCGCCTGCTCAAGCTCATCAACGACCTGCTCGACATCGTGCAACTGGACGCCGGCCAACCCACCGACGACGCCGGCCAACGCAAGATCAACCTCGCCCTCTACCTGCCCGGGCTGCTCGAGTCGGTGCGCGGCCTGGCGCAGGCCAAGCACATCACGCTGCACCTCGAACGCCACCACGACGACCCCTGCATCGTCTGCGGCGACCCGGCCAGGCTGGAAAAGGTGTTTCTCAACCTCCTGACCAACGCGATCAAGTTCACGCCCGCCGGCGGCACGGTCACCGCCCGCCTCGCCGCCACCGCCGAGCACGTGATCGTCACCGTCGAGGACTCGGGCATCGGCATCCCCGACGACCAGATCCCGCACATCTTCGAGCGCTTCCGACAGGTCGACGGCTCATCGACACGCCCCTACCAGGGCCTGGGCCTGGGCCTGGCGCTGGCCCGCGAGCTCGTCGAGGCCCACGGCGGCCGGATCACCGTCCGCAGCGACCCCGGCCACGGCGCCGCGTTCAACGTCAGCCTGCCACGCGCCGCCGCCGGCGAGGGCGAAACCGTGCTCACCGAGCCCGAGACGTACGACGATCCGACCGCCCGGCTGTTCCAGCGCGCCAGGCGTCAGGGTGGCGTGCCCGACCTGGCCGACACCCAGCCGCCCGAACCGGCGCCCGCGCCGCGGCGCAAGGCCAAGGCCGGGCTCGTGCTGCTGGTCGACGACGAGCCGGCGATGCGCGACTTCCTGCACGCGACGCTTGGCGACGAGCACCGCCTCCTCCACGCCGGCGACGGCGTCACCGGCCTGGCGATGGCGCAGCAGCACCAGCCGCACGTCATCCTGCTCGACGTGATGATGCCGGGGATGGACGG
>SKPT01000036.1 GCA_007119405.1 Phycisphaeraceae bacterium | reverse complement strand
TGCGTGAACAGGGCTCGGATGGGTGCCACACAGCACGCCGAAGGCTGCTGTGTGCGATCGACGGTCGGTGGCCGCATCACACAGCACCCTGTCGGGATGCTGTGTGGCACCCATCCCAAGGCAACGGCGACGGTCAAGGGGGCGTGGTTGACGTGGATCGCACGCCGCTGCCCCGGGACCACCGGTCCCGGCTTTATACGCACACGCTCGCCAGCACCCGCTCCAACCGCCGCATCGGCAGGCCTACCACCGTCGTCGGATCACCGCGGACGTCGATCGGCCAGCCCGCGGCCTGCCGCTCGTAGAGGTTGTACCCGCCCGCCTTGCCGCGCCAGTCCCCGCTGTCGAGATACGCCTGGATCTGCGCCGCGGCAACCTCGCCCCAGCGCACCGTCGCCGTGTCGGCGAACGACGCCAGCACCTCGCCATCGCCGCCGCGCACCAGCGCCACGCCGGTGACCACGTCGTGCGCCTTGCCGACGAAGCCGCGGAGCATCGCCTCCGCGGCGTCGCGCGACGTCGGCTGGCCCCGCGGCGAGCCGTCGTCGCCGACGCACAAGGTGTCGGCGCCGAGCACGACGTGGCGGCCGTCGAGCGTGCGCGCCAGCGCCCGGGCCTTGCGCAGCGCCAGCTCCGTGGCCAGGCCCTGCGCATCGCGGCCCGGCATCGCGTCGATCATGCCTGCGTCATCAAAGGGCGAAGCCACCTGCTCAAACGCCACGCCCGCCTGGCGCAGCAACTGTCCCCGCCGCGGCGAGCGGCTGGCGAGCACGAGCACGGGGGCATCGCGTGACGCTGCGCACATGGGCGGGTATCTTACGCTCTCGAGCACGGCGGGAAGGCAGGCAATGATGACCGCCAGGCGTGCGTGCCTTGATCGCCCGTAGTCGATGGCACGGACAAGCGCCGCGGACTCCGCTTTCAGTGGCACCCACCCGGTTTCCGCCTTGCTGCCTTTCCTGCATTGCTTCTTCGCGTTCATTCGTGTTCATTCGTGGCTATTTTCCCCGGAGCCGTCATGCCGCCGAACATCGTGCTCATCCTCACCGACCAGCACCACATCAGCGCCCTGGGCCACGCCGGCGAGCTGCCGGTGCACACGCCGCACATTGATCGCCTGGCCCGGGAGGGCACGCGCTTCACGCACGCCTTCTGCTGCGCCGCCATCTGCTCGCCCAGCCGCGCCGCCCTGGTCACCGGGCAGTGGCCGCACCGCTTCGGGTACATGGCCAACGAGATCACCCTCGCCGACCCCGGCCGACACCTCGCCCAGCGCCTGGCCGACGCCGACTATCGCCTGGGCTACATCGGCAAGTGGCACGCCGACGAGGCCCGCATGCCCAGCGCCTACGGCTTCCAGGGCCACGACTTCCCCGGCTACGGCCACCCCGGCGGGCTGTTCCGCTCCGAAAAGCAATCGCCCGCCCAGCACCGCGCCCTGGGCCCCTACTACGAATACCTCGTCGAGCAGGGCCTGGGCGTGCCCCACATCGACAAGCCCGTCTACAGCCACCTCGACAAGCCCCGCCGGCTGCTCTCCGGCCGGCACTCCGGGCCCGTCGAAGCCTCCATACCCCACTTTCTCGGCACGAGCGCGTGCGACCAGGTCCAGGCCTTCGCCAGGCGCACCGCCCACGACGGCCGGCCGTTCTTCTCGTGGATCAACTTCTGGGGCCCGCACAACCCGCACGTCATCCCCGCGCCGTACGACACCATGGTCGACCCGGCCGCCATTCCCGAGCCGCCTTCGGCCGGCGACCGGTTCGACGGCAAGCCCGAAGTCCAGCGCCGTTTCAGTCAGTACTGGGGCATGTATGGTGCCCCGTGGAGCGCCTGGCAGCCGCACATCGCCCACTACCTCGGCTACGTCACGCTGATCGACGAGCAGATCGGCCGGATCCGCGCCGCGCTCGAGGCGGCCGGCCAATGGGACAACACGCTTGTCGTCTTCGCCTCCGACCACGGCGACATGCTCGGCCGACACCAGCAGATCGACAAGGGCCCGTTCTCCTACGACGACATCTACCGCGTGCCCCTGATCGCCGCCGGCCCCGGCGTCGCGCGCGGCCACACCTGCGCCGAGATGGTCTACGTGCAGGAGCTCTTCGGCACCTTCGTCGACACCGCCACGGGCGAGGCGCCGATCGACCACGACTTCGGCCGCAGCCTGCGCCCGCTCATGGCCGGCGACGCCGGCGCCGCCGGCCACGAGGCCGTGTTCACCACCTACGACAGCCTCGTTCGCCTGCACTTTCCCCACCGCGCCGTGCGCACGCGCACGCACAAGTACGTGTACAACACCACCGACCGCTGCGAGCTCTACGACCTCGTCAACGATCCGCACGAGATGCGCAACGTCGTCGACGACCCCGCCTGCGCCGACGTCAAGGCCGAGCTCAAGGCCCGCCTGCTCGAGCACCTGCGCCAGGCGAACGACCCCCAGGCGATCCGCATGCGGGCGATTTATGAGTGGATCTGAGTAGAAACGGATGGTGAATGAGGAAACCAGGAAGGCAGGAAAGGTCCTTCGTGTCCTTCGCGCCTTCGTGGCAAAGCCCCCTCATCCGTGTTCATCTGTGGCCATTGCCCTTGACGCCCGCCGCCGGCCGCGATACCAATGGCCGCGGAGGCCCATCATGGAACTGACCTACGACCAGAAAAAGGCGATGCACGAGGACGGCTACCTCGTGCTCAGGGGCGCGATTCCGGAGCTGCTCATCCACCGGGCGCGCAAGGCGATCCACCACAACCTCGGCAGCGAGGGGATGCACCCGGACAAGCTCGTGACCTTCTCGGCCCAGAGCTACTGCCCGTCGATCCAGGGCGACGCGGCGTTGACGGACCTGGCCAACCGCTCGGCCGTGTGCCTCGCCGCCGAGGCCCTGCTCGGCGAGGGCAACATGCGGCCGATCGGCCGGGCGCAGATCGCCCTGCGCTTCCCCAGCTACCCGAGCAAGCCCAAGCCGCCGCGCGGCCACCTCGACGGCATCGGCACGGGGACCAACGGCCTGGCCGTCGGCGAGTTCCGCCGCGGCTTCACGATGCTGGCGGTGTGCCTGCTCAACGACCTGCCCGAGCCTTACATGGGCAACTTCACCGTCTGGCCGGGCTCGCACCTGTTCTTCGAGCAGTTCTTCCGCGAGCGTGACCCGTCGATCCTCGCCCAGGGCATGCCGAGCGCCGAGCTGCCCCGCGAGCCCGTGCAGATCACCGGCAAGGCCGGCGACGTCGTCCTCGCCCACCACCATCTCGTCCACGGCGCGGCGCCGAACTACGGCCCGGAGATCCGCTACGCGGCGATCTTCCGCGTCCAGCACGTGGACGTCGAGGCCATCGGTGTCGAGGCCATGCGCGACATCTGGCGCGAGTGGGACCCTATCCGCGCGTTCATCGACGAGCACGCCAAGGAAGCGACGCCGGCCTGACGCGCCGGGTGCCACTCAAGGCCGTGAACTATTGATGTAGGGTGGGTAGAGCGAAGCGAAACCCACCACGATGCCCCTAGATCCAAGGCAAGACTGGTGGGTTTCGCTTCGCTCTACCCACCCTACATGAGCGCCGCCGCCGAATCGTTCACGGCGTTGGGTGCCACTGGCGGCTTGTCCGCCAGTGCCTCGCCGCCGCCGGGTGCCACTGACAAGGCCGTCCGCGGCCTTGTCAGTGCGTCGAGGTGCGCGGCGCACTGACAAGCTCCGCGGACTCCGCTTGTCAGTGGCACCCATCAGGCACCTGCGCCTTTCCCGCGTTGCTCGAGAAAATCCCGCAGGATGACCGCCGCCGCCAGCGCATCGCGCCGCCGCTTCTTGCCCCGATGCGTCAGCCCGCTGCGCGCCATCTGCTCGTTGGCGGCCTCGGAGCTCAGCCGCTCGTCAAACAGGTGCACCGCCAGGCCCACGCGTTCGCCCAACTCCTTCACCAGCGCCTGCACGCGCTCGCCCGCCGGCCCGACCGTCCCATCCATGTTCAGCGGCAGGCCCACGACGACCGCGCCCGGCCCATGCTTCTCAATCGCCTCGACAATCCGCTGCATGCGCTCGGCCGCGTCGGCCGTCTCGATCACGCCCACCGGCGACGCCACGCCCGTCACGTCATCGCCCACCGCCAACCCGGTGCGCTTCTCGCCGAGGTCAATCGCCAGGTAACGCATGGACCCGTATTCCAATCGATCCTCGACGCCGCTCCTGGAAAACCGCGAAGAAGCGAAGAAGGCGAAGGACGCGAAAACATTAGGCTCCGTCCGAAAACCACGGGAGTTTGGGTGCCACGGCTTGTCCCGAAGGGCAAGCCGTGCGTCTGCGGGCCATCGCACGGCTTGCCGCTTCGCGGTCAAGCCGTGGCACCCACTTTTCGGACGCAGCCTGGATTCCCGGGCCGTTCCGCACTCCCTTCCGGCATTCCCCGCAAAAGGGGCTGTTACACCTTTTCGATCTTCGCCCCCTTCGCCTGCTTCGCGCCTTCGCGGTTCTTCGATGGGTCAGGCAGCGTCAGATTCTCTTCTCTTCTCTGTGTGCTCTGTGCCTCTGTGGTTCTTCCGCCTATCCCACGAACTCGAACCGGCCGGTCAACCCCTGGCGCGAGTGCGGGCCCACCTGCACGGTGAACCAGCCCGGCTCGACGCGCCAACCCGGCTTGTCCACATCGTAGAACGCCAGATCACGCTCGGCGAGGCTCAGCGTCACCGTCCGCGTCTGGCCGGGCTCCAGCGCGATCTTCTCGAAACCCTTGAGCTCGCGCACCGGCCGCTCGACGCTCGCCTCCTCGTCGCCGACGTAGAGCTGGACCACCTCCTTGCCCGCGCGATCGCCGGCGTTGGTCACGTCCACGTGCACGTCAAGCGTCTGCCCCGCGCTCATCGTCGCGCTCGACAGCCGAAGGTTTTCATACGCGAACCGCGTATAGGACAGCCCGTAGCCGAAGGGGAACGCCGGCTCGATGTTGTGACGATCGTAGTGCCGGTAGCCCACGAACACGCCTTCCTCGTAGTGCGCCTTGCCATCGACGCCCGGGTACCGCCGCGGGTCGTGCGTCGGGTTGTCCTCCAGCCGGCGCGGCAGCGTGTCCGGCAGGCGGCCGGAGGGGTTCACCTCGTCCAGCAGCACGCGCGCCAGCGCGTGGCCGCCCTCCTGCCCGGGGTAAAACGCCTCGATCAGCGCCGGCACGTTGGCCAGCCACGGCTCCATGCCGATCGGCGTGCCGTTGAAGAGCACCACCGCGGTGTTTGCATTCGCGCTGGCGACGGCGTTGATCAGCTCGTTCTGCGCGGCCGGCAGCTCGAAGCTCTCGCGGTCCTGCGTCCCGCCCTCGAAAGTGTTGGACAGGCCCACGAACAGCAGCGCCGCGTCGGCGTTCGTCGCGGCCGCGACCGCGCGGGCGATCGTGTCGCCGCCGAAGGGCGTCTGCCACTCCAGCCGCATCGCCGCCTTGTTGCCGATCTTGCGATACTCGACGCGGATCGGCACGCGCCCCGCCTCAAGCCGGCGCTCGACGCTGCGCGACTGCGCCCGGTAGCGAATCTCGAAGTCCTGCTCCTCGTTGACCTGCCACGCATCGATCACCAGCTCGTCGTCGACGTACAGCCGACACGCCCCGTCCTGGTAGCTCACGCCCAGCTTGTACACGCCGGCCTCGGGCACCTCCAGGTGACCCGTCCACCGCGCCGCCCAGCCGTTCTTGGGCATGTTCTCGCCCGGCGCGTTCCAGCCCCAGGCAAAGTCGATCTCCGCGTCGCCGCGCTCGAGCCCCGGCTCCGCGTCCATCTCGTGGCTCGGGATGTACGTGGCGTCAAGGCCCGGCGCACCGCGGGCGTTGCGCAGGTGCTCGCTCGTGACCGCCTCCAGCCCGCCGAGCAGCGAGCAGCCTTCCTCATAGACGATCTGCACATGCTCGGGCAGGTGGTGCTTCAGTCCTTCGTAGGGGCTGACCGTGTAGAAGGGCGTGACCGACGCGCTGCCTCCGCCGCCGATGCGCGCCACGCGCGCGTTGGGTCCGATGATCGCCAGCCGCTTGATGCGCGAGGAGTCGATCGGCAGCAGGTCGCCGTCGTTCTTCAAGAGCACCACCGATTCCTCGGCCACCTCGCGCGCCAGGGCGCGATGCCGCGGTGAGTCCAGCTCGCTGGGCAGCTCCGGCTGCGGCACGTCGATCAGCCCGCTGAGCACGATCGCCCGGAGGATGCGTCGCACCTTGTCGTCCAGCTCCGCCTCGCTCAGCTCGCCCGCCTCGATGCCGGCGAGCACCGCCTGGCGCGTCATCACCTTGCCCGGGCCGGGCATCTCCAGGTCGAGCCCGGCGTGGAACGATTTCATGCTCACCGTCGCCCGCCAGTCCGAGACGATGAACCCCTCGAAGCCCCAGTCGCCCTT
>SKPT01000060.1 GCA_007119405.1 Phycisphaeraceae bacterium | reverse complement strand
CGGGGTTCGGGGATCGGGGATCGGGGATCGGGGATCGGGGATCGGGGATCGGGGATCCGTGGCAAGGTGGCGGCGCTAATGTAGGGTGGGTAGAGCGAAGGGGCGAAGGTTCTGGACAGTGCAAGTCCGGCATCGCCTTCGCGTCCTTCGCCCGCTTCGCCCCTTCGCGGTTGACCGCTCACGCGGCCGGTGCCGGCTTCTCGATGGGGTCGTCCAGGCCGGCGCGGGCGAAGGCGGCCTTGCGGCGTCGGCAGGCGGGGCAGGCCCGGCAGGGGTCGGCGTTGCCGAGGGTGCAGGAGCGGGCGAGCTCCCAGGGCACGTTGAGCTGGGCGCCGATCTCAATGATCTGCGTGTCGGCCAACTCCAGCAGCGGGGCGTCGACGCGCGGGGGGTGCTCGGCCTCGAGGGCGGCGAGCTGGCCCATGAGCAGCATCTGCTCGGAGGCGACGGCGGCCGCCTCGGCGTCGGCGTTGCACGAGACCGGCCAGAGGACGCGCGGGATCGAGCGCAGCGCCGCATGCGCCAGGCCCGCGGCCAGCAGGTGGGCGGAGCGCATCGGAGGTCCGGCGACGCTGGCGGCGGCGCGGCTCGGGTCCGGGCCGAAGAGGCTGGGCAGCGCCTGCTCCTCGAAGCGTTTGATGGCGAAGTGCTCGGCCTGGAGCCGGGCGTGCTCGAGGCGGGCGGCGTGTCCCGGCCGACCGTCACGCACGTGCAGGATGGCGATTTCCCGGGCGTGCTGCTCGCGCGCCAGCAGGGCGGTGGCCACGAGCCCGCGCAGGCCCCCGCCGCTGAGAATCAGCCATCGGGCGTTGCTCATGCAGGGGTTATCGGCTCACCGGGCGACGCGGGTTTGGCGATTTCCCGGTCTGGGCGCCGCCGCCCAACAACCCGGGTCATGCCTCGTGTGCGGCGGCGACGTAGAGCACGGCATCGCCGGTGAAGGGCGGATCGAACCGCAGGCGCCGGCCGGCTTCGACCGGCTCGCCGGGCGTCGCCCGGCTTTGGCGCGGATCGAACCACTCGACGGCGCACCGGCCGGGGAAGGCGGTCAGGTCCAGCTCGATGGGCCCGGGCTGGGGCTGGTAGACCAGGCATTGCCGTCCCGGTGCGGCCAGGCAGTAGCCGGTGGACGCCAGCTCGCCCGCGGGGTGGCAGGCGGCGAGGTCGATGCGCGCCGCGTAGCGTCGCACGTCACCCATGGCGCGGCGGATGGGCTCCCAGGTCGGGTGATCGCGGTAGTTGTTGTCGTGCAGGTCCGAGCCCTTGAGCGGCTCCCACGGGTCCATCAGCAGCAGGTTGTGGCCGCGGATGAAGCTCTTCCAGACCCAGGGCAGGTCGCCGCCGTGGCCCCAGAGATGGTCCGTGTCGGCGACGATGACCTTGCTGCCGTCGGCCGGGGGCGGGTCGTCGCGGTAGGGCTCGTCGGCGGCGTTGGGCGAGACCCAGTCGGCGCTGCTGGCGAAGACGGGCGCGTTCTCGCCGGGGTAGGGCACGGTCATGCCCACGGGGTGCTGGCAGGGCCTGGTCGCTTCGTCCTGGCGGACGAAGTCGATGAAGTGGTACTGCCACTGGATCGTGGCCTCGTCGCGGTCGCTCTCGTTGCATATCTCGTAGAGGACGTTGTCCAGGTCGTTGACGGTGTCGATGACCTTGCGGACGTAGGCCTCCTGCAAGGCGGTGATCTGCGGGTCGGTGAGGGTGTGGATGGCCTTGCCTTCGCCGGTGCCGGTGGGGTCGGCGTCGATGCCGTTGATGTTGTTGGCCGGGTGGAAGGGGTGGCCGCGGTAGGGGTTGCGCTGATCGACCCAGCGGTCGTCGCGCTGGGGGCCCTTGAACCCGACGCTGAAGCCGTCGAAGAACTTGACGGCGGCGTAGATGCCGCGATCGCGTGCGAGCTCGAGGCGGGTTCGCAGGCGGTGGAAGTAGTCGGGGTCGAAGCGTGTCAGGTCGAACCTGGGCAGGCCGTCGAGCGCGGTGCCCGGGCCGGTGCGAGGGTAGGCCAGGGGGTAGGCGTGGAAGCGGCCGGTGCCGTCCCAGGTGGCCCAGCGGGCGTGCTCCCAGCCCCAGAAGCGCATGAAGTTGTGGTTGTGCGCGGCCATGAAATCGAGGTAGGCGTCGTAGTCGAAATCAGGCTCATCGGGCCCGAGCTTGTGCTCGATCCAGTTGGCCCAGGTGTGTGAGCCGGCGAGGTAGACGGCCCGGCCGTGGGCGTCGGCGAAGTAGCGGCCGTTGGCGGGGTGGACGCGCAAGGGGCCTGCGGTGGGTCGGGTGGCGGGGGTGGGGGGGGGGGTGGTGGCGGGGGTGGTGGGGCCTGTGTTCATGGTGGTCGCTCCGTGAGGGGGTTGGACGTGAGCGAGGCGCCGGTGCGCGTGAGTTTACCGGGGATATCTGAGCCGCGCGTTCGGGAGTTGCATGAACGCCAGAGGGTGTCCGCCGAGATCCGTGATCGACCGCTTCGGCCCTGAGTCGTTCGAGGCCTGCCGGCCTTTCGACCGATTCACTAGCCGGGCAGGGATCCCCAGGGCGGCGGCATATTCGCGCGCGAGGCTTGGCGCATTGCTGAGGGGAGGTGATAATCAGCGGCGGTGGCCGATCATCAACGGAGGGCTTGGCCATGCGTGCGCCACTGGTGTTCGTTCTCGCCCTTGTGGCCGGCCCCGCGGCTCTGGGCCAGGGCATCGTTTACCATCAGGGCAACGCCCCGGCGGCGCCGAGCCTCGACGAGCTTGAGTGGCGCGACAGCATCAGCCAATACGGCATCACCTGGACGTTCGATCAGCCGGTGCCCGTGGGCCAGTTCCTCACCGGCGACTACTACGTGGTGGGCCCGGCGACGATCAGCTCGGTCTCGCCGGGCGCCACCGGCAGCGGCACGAGCTTCCGCAACGGCTCGATGCTCAACCCGAGCGTGGACACGGGCGCGGCGTACGACGGGAGGCACCTGAACGCCACGTGGGCGCTGAACCGCGCCGCCGAGTTCCCGCTGGAGATCAATCCGGGCGACTCGCTCGTCTCGTCGATCAGCCTGGATGAGCGCACGTCGAACCAGATCATCGTGCACTCGTCGGCGGTGACCGAGACCACGCCGCTGCGCACGCTGGCGGTGCTGACCTCGCTGGACGCGCCCGTGCCGGCCGACACGTTCCGCCCCGGCTACGCCGATCTGCAGAAGGATCGGCTCTACCGCGCCAGCGAGATCGCGCCCAACTACTGGGACGCGCTGCCGCGCCTGGCGCCGACCAGTGGGCCGAATTCCTCGCTGTTCCAGTTCGGTTATCTCGAACGGGCGTTCGAGCGGCCGTGGATCGACCATGTTTACGGCTGGGGCAGCCGGGACATGCACGCGGTGGAGAACATGCCGGGCTACGGTCGCGAGGTTGCACGGGTCGTGTCGCTGGGGGCGCTGAAGCTGATGACCGACGCCGAGCCGGAGGACAAGGCCACGCTGATGTACCGCATGATGCAGGTGGGCATCGACAACTGGGCGATCGCCCAGCGCGGCACCGCGGGGCAACCCGCCGGCTGGCCGGCGCAGGGGGGCTTCGGCAACGGACGGAAGTTCCCGATCGTGCTCGCGGCCGTGATGCTCCAGGATGACGCGATGCTGGCGATGCGCGACAACGCGCCTCACGCGATGTTCGGCGAAGACCTGCACACGGCGTGGGGCGAGTCGTGGACGGGCGCGGACGTGGTGTTCACGGGCCACTCCGCCCCGCCGCCGTTTCCCGAGCGCGGGCCCTACGAGCACCTGCACCCGACGCAATGGCTGAGCAACGCCGGGGAGAGCTACCGGCGGTGCTGCACGAGCACGTCCTGGGTGGGCCAGGCGCTGGCGACGATGATGCTCGGGGCGGAGGACGTGTGGGACCACGACCCGTTCTTCGCGTACGTGGATCGCTGGATGACCGAGGACGACAGCCAGTTCGTGCAGGAGATTCTGGCGGCGGGCATGGGCAACTACACGGCGAGCTGGGCGCGTCAGGGCCAGGCGTGGGAGCCGATCGTCAATTCGATGTGGGCGGCTTATCGCAACAACCTGCCGCCGCCCATCCCCGAACCGGGCAGCATCGGGATCGTGCTGGTCACCGGGACGCTGCTGCTGCTGCGAGGTCGCGGCGTGCGGCGGTGAGGCGGTAACGCCGGGGCCGTGTGCCCGGGGTGCGGAGCACCGAATCCAGAGGTTCTGACCGTGCGGCCATTCCTCCAGAAATCGCTGGTGGGTGCCCTGTCGCTGCTCGTCAGCGTCCTGAGCTGCGTGCCGATGTTGCTGCTGGTCAGCGCGGTCTACATGGTTCTGCTGCGACTTCCGCTGGCGCAGGGGCCGGGCGCCTGGCAAGCCGTGAAGGTCGTCTCGGGCGGCGCACTGTTGCTTGTGTTGCCACTGGCCTGGCTTTCGCTGGTCGCATGGTCGTTCGAGTACTTCACGAGCGGGGTCAGAAATGGCACGCTCGGGCAGCGCTTCGCCCTGCTCTGCGCCATGATCCTGTACGTTTTCCCGCTGCTGGTGCTGGTTTACGAGATCGTCTTCCCCAGCGCGATGTTCGGCCTGGGCATGGCTCTGCCTGTCGCGGATTTCCGGGCTGACCTGGTTCTGGCGGGCGGGGGATTGCTGCTGGGCACGGCTATGCTGGTTGTCCACCGCGTGCTGTCGACCCGACGGGCGCATGCATAGGCGCAGGTGGCACGCAACGCCGTGAACTATTGATGTTGGGTGGCCCGTGATTGCTCGGCCTTGTCGGTGCTTCGGCGGTGTACGACCGGCCTGTGGCAGATGAATCCTGCGAACGGAACGCCCGGAACGTCGGGCCTGCGATGCCCTCCGGCAGCTTCCCACGGGTTCCGCTGCGCTGCACCCGTGGCTACAGCCCGTCGCCCCTTCGGGGCGGCTCACCACGCCTGCCCGCAGAAGCTCGCGGCGTTGAGCGATACCCAACGCCGAAGCCGCGCGTGGCCGAAGCCGAGCAGGCCTTGGCGCTCGCCGAAGGCTCATCGCTGGTCCGCGAAAAATCTGGCGCTACCCCTTGACGGGCGCGTTGCTATGCGTTAAAAAGATAGCGCGGATCGCGCCCCGTTCCGCCGCACCCGGAGCCCGCCCATGGACCCGCACCAGCATCTCAGCCGCCGCGAACGCCAGATCATGGACGCCCTCTACGCCCAGGGCGAACTGAGCATCAACGCCCTCGCCGGGCACCTGCCCGAGCCGCCCACGCCCATGGCCATCCGCAACATGGTGCTGATCCTGGCCCGCAAGGGACTCGTCGCCCGCCGCAAGCTCGGCCGCGAGTACCTCTACCGGCCCAAGGCGCCGCGCCGCCGCACGGGGCAGTCGGCCATGCACAAGGTCGTGCAGACGTTCTTCGATGGCTCAATCGAGCAGGCGCTGGGCGCGTACTTCGCCGGGCGCAGCGTCAAGCTCACGCCGGAGCAGCGCCAGCGCCTGCACGAGATGATCGACCAGGCCCGCGAACGCGGCGACTGACCCCGCCACCCCCGCCACGCGCGCCACCAACGCCACGCTCGCGCACCGCGTCACGCCTCGCCCTTGCCGCCTGTCACGCACCCGGGAGCTTCGCCATGCACGTCTTGACCCCCCTGCTGCTCGACGCCGCGCTCAAAGCCACGGTGATTCTGATCGTCGCCGCGCTCGTGGTGGCCACGATGCGGCGCAGCTCGGCCGCGGCGCGGCACCTCGTCTGGACGCTGGCCATCGTCGGCACGTTGAGCCTGCCGGCGATGTCCTACTTCCTGCCCGGGCTCGCGATCCTGCCTGCAAGCCCGATGACGGCTCTTGGCGACGAGGCGGTGCCATCCTCGGCCGATCACGTACCGACCCATTCAGACGCGATCGCCGATGAACGCCTGCGCGAGCCAGACCATCATGTCGACGCCGGCCCAGCAGCGCCCCGCACGGCCGATGCAGCAGCACCCCGACATGGGGACGCACCGGCATCGCCCGCCTCGTCACAACCGCCGTCGCCGCGCGTAGACGACGCGGCCAGGGCATCGGCGCATGTCGACAGCGAGCCGGCCGCGCCCGCCGCCGCAGCGGCGGAGACGGCCCATTCCCCCTGGGCCAGCCTGGTGCCGTGGCTGCCCTGGATCTGGCTCGGCGGCGCGAGCTTCGCCCTGCTGCCGATCATTCTCGGCGCGGCCGCGCTCGCCCGCCTCAAGCGGTGCAGCCGGCCGATCACCGCCGGGTCGTGGCAGAGCCTGCTCACGCGCTGCCAGCAGCAGATTGGCCTGACGCGCCGCGTGACGCTGCGCCGCAGCAGTCGGCCGATCATGCCCATGACCTGGGGCGGTTACCTGCCGCTGCCGGGCGTGGTCAGCAGCGCGACGATCCTGCTGCCGCCGGAGAGCGACGCGTGGTCGGCCG
>SKPT01000312.1 GCA_007119405.1 Phycisphaeraceae bacterium | reverse complement strand
CCGACGGTGAGGAAAATTTCACTGCGCCGCGGTCAAAAACCCTTGGCGGCGGCGCCGGCCTGTCCTACGATGGGCTTCGTTGCCGGAGGCGAACGCAGCCGGGCCACGTTCCCGGCAGGAGTGGCGAGAAATACGGACGCCTCCGCCCTTGGCCGACCACCTTCCTCGTGCCACCTTCCCCCAGGGCACACGAGCCAGCGTGGCCGGCCTTTTTCGTGACCCGGCGTCCGGGGGCAACTGACAGCAGCAGGCGATCGAGGTGTGCCCGCTGCGCCTCGGTGGCCGTCCGCCGCGTACGCCACGGCCTCGCCGATTGCGCCCGGTGCCGATGGCGCCCCCCCAGTCGCCGGTCCAGGCGTTGTGCGCCGAGCCGGTGTACCCGTCCGAGGCATGGGCCGAGAGAATGTTGCCGTAGAAGTCGATGCCGATCTGCACGAGGTTGATGAGCGTCTGCTCCTTCTCGTGCTGCGGGTGGTCCATCAGCAGCGTGAGCGTGGCCTCGTTGAAGTGCTGGGCGATCTCCCGGCCGTAGGCGACCATGTTGTTCGACGGCTGGATGTAGCGGCCGCTCCAGTAAGGCTTGTGGTCGATCCACACGCGCTCGGTGCGCTGCTCGTGCGTCGCCCACGCCGGTGCCGAGTCGAGCGCGGGCATGTTGGTCAGGCGCTGCCAGTTGAGCTGGTCGACGGTGAAGCTGTCGAGCTCGACGTTGGTGTAGGGCGGGCGGAAGGCGCCCGCGGGTGGCGGGGCGTCGACGATGGTGAACACCGCCGCGTCGCAGCCAGCGCGTGCGGCATCAGGCCGAGCAGAACAAGCAGCCATGTCGCGCGGAATACGAGCTCTGCCACGGCCGACTCCCTTGCTTTGTGTGACGGGACCGCCATTGTTCCACGTGCCCCGGTTGTCTCTCGACCAGCCGGCCGCGGATCCACCCTATTCGCGCCCAGCGGTCATCGCCTGCCTCACGTCGGCGGCGAACCCCAACTCGCGCTCGATACGCCGCACGTCGAACAGGCTCGCGCGCTCCTGGCCCGGCTGCTCGTAGTAGTTCACATCCAACTCGTCGCCGTACCAGGACCGCAGCAGCGAGGCCACGTCCACCTCGGCCCACGCCTGCTGCGGCGCCGCGTTCATGATCCGCACCCCCGCCGCCCCCGCCACCCCGGCCACCCCGGCCACCCCTTCCGCTGGTGCCGGGGGCGCCGCCAGCGCCGCCTCCAGCGCGCGGCAGGCGTCGGTCACGCCCATCTGCGCCAGCTTGCCGAACGCCCAGGCTGTCTGCGGCCCCATCGGGTGCAGCGATGGCGCGCCCTGGTCCGGATGCACGCTGCACAGGCGGAGGTTGATCACGTCGATGGCCGGGTTCTGCCTGGCGTAGTAGCGTGACAGCTCTTCCATGAGGTACTTGGACAGGCCGTAGCCGTGCCGATCCAGGCATGGATGCTCATCGGGGATCGGCACCTGCACGGGCTTGAAGTCCTCGGCCTGCATGCCCACGACGGCGATCGAGCTCGCCAGGACGAACCGCCGACATCCGCGGTCGATGAGGTAGCGCATAAGGCAGCGCGTGCCCTCGACGTTGACCGCCATGGCGTCGGCCTCGCTGCATCCGCCGGTCACCGCCGCCAGGTGCACCACCGCCTCGATGCTGTAGCCGTCGAGCTGCCGCAGGTCTTCAAAGCGGGCAAAGTCGCCGCGCACGCAGGGGGCCTCGACCTGCACCGGTCGCCGGCTCATGCACAGCACGTCCCGCCGTAGCGCCAAGCGCTTGGCGAGCGCGCTGCCGATCAATCCACTGGCGCCGGTGATGAGCACATGTCCCATTCGAGATCTCCAATGCCGCGCGGGCGGCGGGCCGGGCAACGGTGGTCAATGATCCCAGCGCACGACGGCCCCGAGCACGTCGGCCGCCGCGCCGCGGAGCATGCGATTGAGCAGTTCCGCGGCCGCGGGTGGGTTGACTTCGTGCGTGACGGTCCGGTGCCACGGCAGCGCCCCTCGGGCCATGTTCGCCAATACCGCCGCGCGGCAGGCGGGTCCGCCGTCGTCGCAGGGGAAGAACATGGTCAGCCGTCGGCCGTGGGCAGGCAGGAAGCCCAAGCGCACGGGATCGGCACCGTAGTTGCCCTGCCAGACGAACGTGCCGTGGCTTCGGCAAAGCGCGATCGCCGGGTCCAGCAGTTCCGGCAGGCCGGTGCACTCGAACACGACGTCCGCCATGGCCGGCGCCAGCTCGCGCACCGCGGCGTGCACGTCCGCCTGCTTCGCGTCGATCGCGTGCTCGGCCCCGAGCTGCCGGGCGACGCGCAGGCGATGGGTGTCGAGGTCGACGGCGATGACGCGGCAGCCGCGATGCGCGCAAGCCGCGACCACCGCCAGGCCCACCAGCCCCGCGCCGTAGACGACGACGCTCTGCCCGAGGCGCGGGTTGGCCATGTCGACCCCGTTGAGGCCCACCGCCGGCAGCACGTACAGGCTCGCCGCCGCCAGCCCCACCGCCTGCTCTGCTTCGGCGGGCAGTTGCGCCAGGCCGTGCGTACCCTGCACGTCCACGACGGCGTGGCTGGCGTGCGCGCCCGTTACCGCGCTGATCTCGCGGCCGTCGGCGAGACGCATCCCGGTGTTGTTGTCGCGGTAGTACACGCGGTCGCCGACCGCGAAGCCGGTCACCGCCTGCCCCACGGCCGTCACCTGGCCCACCGCCTGGTAGCCGGTGCACAGCGGGAACGGCCCCCACGAGATGCGCGCGCGCATCAGCGCCAGCTCCGTGCCCGGGCTCACCCCGCTGGCGATCGCACGAATCACCACGTGCCCCGGCCCCGGCTCGGCCAACTCCACCTCGCGCAGCTCCACGCGCGGCCCCTGCTCGCAAATCAGTGCCCTGGCGTCCATGCCCGGTGATTATGGCATGCCGCCGGTGCCGGGCAAATCCGCGCCCGGCCGGTTCGTGCTGGGCGCAGTCGTCCGAGCCTTGTCGAGTAGCGCCAGACGAGCGTCGGTCGCCCGTCACCACCCCCGCCCGCTCGCCTTGCTCCAGCATCACGCCCATGGCCATACACTTTCATCGTTTCATCGGCCTGTCCATCGCCGCGGAGTTGAGCCGTGGCATGCCACTGCCCGCCACCGGCTCCGACGCGGCCATCGAACCCGACAGCAGCAACCGCTTCTACTGGCAGTACCAGGGCAAGCCCGTGCTGCTGCCCGGCGGAAGCTGGCGGGACAACCTCTTCAACCATCCCACGGGCCTGGAGCACCACATCGACCTGCCCGTGGCCGCAGGAGGCAACTACCTGCGCGACACCATGAGCCAGCGCAACGCCGGCAACGTCTTTCCCTACCTCAAGAACAGCGACAGCCTCTTCGACCTCGACGCGCCCAACCCGCAGTACTGGGATCGCCTCAAAACGTTCCTCCAGAAAACGCACGAGCGCGACATCATCGTGCAACTGGAAGTCTGGGACCCCTGGGACTATTACGCCAACCACTAGAGCGAGGGCGGCTGGCGCTACAGCCCGTTCAAGCCGGCGAATGGCGTGCTCGATGTTGGGCCCGGGCCGTGACAGGTCGAGGCGAGGCAAGGACGAGGCCCGGACGATGGTCATGGAACGATCTGCACAGGGGAAGATGGTCCCCTGGGGGCGGGACGGTCGTGTGGGAAGTACACAAACGGCCCAGCCATAGAAGTGGGGCGTGGAAACGTTCAGGCTTTGGGGGAGGCGCCTTGGTTGAAGTGACCTATTGGCCATTGAATGGTAGGCTTAGCGCGCCGGTCCCCCTCCCTTGAGGGAGCGGGCAGGGCGGGGTTGACCGGCGTGCGGGACGGTTGGTAGCTTGCCGCCGGAATCGGGCGGGCGACGACGGATGCCAGGCCGATCGCGTCGCGACGAGGCAACCCTGTCGCCGGCGGCGCAGGACGTGGAGCGTTTCCTGCGCCGATTCCCGCCGGATCGAGCAGGAGGCTCCCATGGCCAGCGCCACATCCACCGGGCGAAAGAAGGCGGCGAGGAAGAAGAAGCCGACGGGCAGGAAGAGCAAGCCGCAGCCGACGCTCTCGCGCCAGCGCAAGCCCGAGGATATGTCGCTGGAGCAGTGGCAGGCGGCGCTGCGGCGCCAGTTTGGCCGCACGCAAACCTTCGAGCTCGAGAACGTCGGTGAGCACCCGATCTTCTCCCGCTTCGCCGTGACCAACCCGCGCACGGGGCGCAGCTACCGCGTGACGATCCGCGGCCGCGACGAGCAGGGCCGGGCCGACCATCACTGCACCTGCCCCGACTTTCTGGTTAACGCGCTGGACACGTGCAAGCACATCGAGTTCGTCCTCGCGCGCCTGGAGCGCCGGCGCGGCGGGCGTGCGAGCCTGGCTCAGTCCTGGCGGCCGGCGTACTCGGAAATCTACGTCCGCTACGCCAGCCAGCGCCAGGTCGTGTTCCGGCCCGGCACGGCCTGCCCGCGACGCGTCGCGGAGATGCTCGGGGCATGCTTCAACCGCGAGGGCGTGCTCACCGCCCGCGGCTACAGCCGCCTGCCGGGCGTGCTGGCGAAGGTGCGCCAGCAGGCCGGCGGCGACCACGAGCTGCGCGTCAGCGACGACGCGATGGAGATGGTCGCCCGTGTCCGGGACCAGTCGGCCCTGCAGCGCCGGTTGGACCGCGCTTATCCCACGGGGCTGACGGCCACCGCCGCACGCAAGCTCCTGCGCGTCGGGCTTTACCCCTACCAGCGCCAGGGTGCCCTGTTCGCCGCCCGCGCCGGCCGGACGCTGATCGCCGACGAGATGGGGTTGGGCAAGACGATCCAGGCGATCGCCGCCGCCGAGCTGCTGGCGCGTCACGCCTCGGTCCAGCGTGTGCTGATCGTCTGCCCCACCTCGCTCAAGCACCAGTGGGCGCAGGAGATCGCCCGCTTCGCTCGCCGTGACGACGACGACATCCACGTCATCGAGGGCCCCGGGCACACCCGCCAGGCGGCGTACGGCTCGCCGGCGTTCTACAAGATCGTCAACTACGACGTCATCCATCGCGACCTGGCCGCGATCCAGGGCTGGTCACCCGAACTGGTCATCCTCGACGAGGCTCAGCGCATCAAGAACTGGAAGACCCGCGCTGCGATGACGGTCAAGCAGATTGACTCGCCCTACGCGATCGTCCTGACGGGCACGCCGCTGGAGAACCGCCTCGAGGAGCTCTACTCGATCGTCGAGTTCGTGGACCGCCACCGCCTCGGGCCCATGTTCCGCTTCCTCGCGGCGCATCAGCACGTGGACGAGTCCGGCCGGGTTGTCGGCTACAAGGACCTGGACCGCATCGGCAAGACGCTGGCCCCGATCCTGCTGCGCCGGACGAAGAAGCAGGTCATCCGTGAGCTGCCCGAGCGCCTGGACAAGCGTCTGTTCGTGCCCATGACGAGCCAGCAGCAGGCCATCCACGACGAGAACCAGGAGATCGTCGCGCGCATCGTCGCCAAGTGGCGCCGCTACCACCATCTGTCCGACGCGGACCAGCGCCGGCTGATGATCGCCCTTCAGAACATGCGCATGGCGTGCAACAGCACCTACCTGCTGGACCGCAAGACGGATCACTCCGCCAAGCTTGACGAAGCCGAGGCGACCCTCGCCGACCTGCTCGAGCCCGATGACGCCAAGATCGTCGTCTTCAGCCAATGGGTGGGCACGCACGAGCTGCTGGCCAGGCGATGCGACGCCCGCGGCTGGGGGCACGTGATGTTCAACGGTGGCGTGCCGGGTCCGCAGCGGCGCAAGCTCGTGCAGCGCTTTCGCGAGGACCCGGACTGCCGGCTGTTCCTCTCCACCGACGCCGGCGGCGTGGGGCTGAACCTTCAGCACGCCCAGGCGGTGGTGATCATGGACCAGCCCTGGAACCCGGCCGTGCTCGAGCAGCGCATCGGCCGGGTCCATCGCCTCGGCCAGGCCGGCGCCGTCCGCGTCGTGCACCTGGTCGCCCGCGGCACCATCGAAGAGGGCATGCTCGGGCTCATCGGCTTCAAGCAGTCGATGTTCAAGGGTGTGCTCGACGGGGGCGCCGGCGAGGTGTTCCTCGGCGGCAGCCGGCTCAAGCGCTTCATGGAGTCGGTGCAGAAGGCGACCGAGCCCATCCACGCCCCCCCAGCCGAGGAGCCGACCGACGCCGACGCCGAGGCCGAGCCGTTGGCCGACGTGGAGGAGGCCGATGCCGCGGCCCCGGCGGGCGATGGCGCCGAGCAGGCCTGGGCCCGGTTCGCCACTGCCGCTGTCGGGCTCATTCAGCCGTTGGCCGAGGCGCTGACGGCGGGCGACACCGCCGGTCAGGCGCGCACGAAGCCGCCGCCGCGCCTTGTCGGACGCGATGAGACCACCGGCGAACCCTGCCTGAAGCTGCCGCTTCCCGATCCCCGGACCCTG
>SKPT01000383.1 GCA_007119405.1 Phycisphaeraceae bacterium | reverse complement strand
CCGGGCGCTGGTCACGGCCGACATCGGCATTGCCATCGGCGCGGGCACGGATGTGGCGGTGGAGGCGGGCGACGTGGTGCTGGTGCGGTCTGATCCGCGCGACGTGGCGCGCATCATCGCCTTGAGCCGGGCGAGTTACCGCAAAATGGTGCAGAATCTGTGGTGGGCCGCGGGCTACAACATCGTCGCGATCCCGCTGGCGGCGGGCGTGCTGGCGTGGACGGGCGTGATCCTGGCCCCGGCGGTCGGCGCGATTCTGATGTCCGCCAGCACGGTGATCGTGGCGATCAACGCGCAATTGCTTCGGCGGGCGGACGTGTAGCCGGCGGAACTGTCGAGACTGATCTTGCCAGGCACGCGTCCTCATGATTACGCTCCCGCTCAAGGCTCTGGCCCGCTCCGACTCGCTGTGGGAGCGGCGGATCGCGATCATCGCGACGTTCCACTTCATCAAGCGTGGGGAGCTCGACCCGACGCTCGAGATCGCGACGATGCTGCTGAACGACCCGCACGACCTGATTCACAAGGCGGGCGGCTGGATGCTGCGCGAGGTGGGCAAGCGCGACGAGGATGTGCTGAGGACCTTTCTGGACGACTATCACGCGCAGATGCCGCGGGCCATGTTGCGATATGCCATCGAACGGCTGCCCCCGGCGGTGCGCAAGCAGTTGCTGAAGCGATGACCCGTTCATCGAGCTTCTGCTTGCCGAAGCTCAGCCAGTCGGCCACGTCGCTCGGCAGGTCGGTTTCCATCTCGAGATCGATCGGTGCATGCAGCGGCGAGCACGATGGGGCAACCGGCCCCCGGTTCAGTGCGCATCTCCAGTGGTCGTTCGTGAAGATGAGAGCGGCTCTTCGGACTGTGTCATTGAGCGGGGGAAGGACCTCCGTGACTGCGCGTGCCCCAACGGTGCCATCGACTCCTGGCGAACATGACCCTCGGTGCGGCGGCGGTGGCGTCGCATCGGGGGACAATCCGTTTGCCGCCCATTGCGAAGGGTGGCTGAGTGGTGGACAACGACCGGCCGCGGGGGCGTGCGTGCCCGACTTGCGTCGCTGCCGGGGGCGGCCCTTGCGGGGGTATGGAGCAGGCGGGCCAGGGGTTGATCAGCCGCGTGACCTGGAGTACACTTCGTCATTGAGCGAATCAACGAAGCGATGGATTATGGCTGCTGATCGACCCGGCACGCCGCCAACCGCTTCGAACCCGCCCGGTCGCGGGTACGGCTGAACGGCAGAAGCAACTGATGAACACGTTTCTTGCAATCTCCAAGGCCCTGTCGGATGAGAACCGCGTGCGGGCGCTTCTGGCCGTGGCTCAGGGCGAGTTGTGCCTTTGCCAGGTCATCGAGTTGCTGAGGCTGTCGCCCGCGACGGTCTCCAAGCACATGTTGATCCTTCAGCAGGCGGGGCTCGTGACGCGTCGGAAGCAGGGCCGGTGGCATTACTACCGCCTCGCCGGCGAGGACGCGCCGGCCATGGTGCGCGAGGCGATCGCCTGGGCCCTGCGCCACCTTGAGCATGAGCAGTTGGCCGTGACCGACGCGGAGCGTCTGTGCTGCATACGCCAAACCCCCATTGAAGAGCTGACCGGATGCTATCGAAGTCATGGGACAAACTGAAGGTGCTGTTTTTGTGCACGGGCAACTCCTGCCGCAGCCAGATGGCGGAAGGCTGGGGGCGTCATCTGAAGGGCGACGCGATCGAGCCTTACTCCGCGGGCATCGAGAAGCATGGGCTGAACCCGCACGCGGTGAAGGTGATGGCCGAGGCGGGCGTGGACATCAGCGGCCACAAGAGCAAGACGCTGGATGATTTGGGCGGGACCACGTTCGACTACGTCGTGACGGTCTGCGGCCACGCCCACGAGACCTGCCCGATGTTCCCCGGCGAGGCGAAGGTGGTGCACGTGGGCTTTGACGATCCGCCCAGGCTCGCGGCCGGGGAGACCGACCCGGACAAAGCGCTGGCGCATTACCGACGGGTGCGCGACGAGATTCGCGATTTCGTGCAGACACTTCCCGCATCACTGACCCAAGGCAAGGTGAACCCATGAGCTGTGAACCGGACGCCAATCGTGTGCATGAGCTGGTCCGCGACCGCTACGGCCGCATCGCCCAGGAGCGTGGCGGCGAGTCGTCGTGCTGCCCGGCGACGTCGTCGGGCTCGACGCGGCTGGGGTACACGGCCGAGGAGCTGGCCACGCTGCCTGCCGGCGCGGACATGGGCCTGGGCTCGGGTCATCCCGTGGCCGAGGCGGCGCTTCGGCCCGGGGAGACCGTGCTGGACCTGGGCAGCGGCGGCGGGATCGACTGCATCCTCGCCGGGCGGCAGGTCGGAAGCGACGGGCAGGTCATCGGCATTGACATGACCGAGGCGATGCTCGAAACCGCCCGAGCCGCGGCCCGGGAGGCGGGCGTGGGCCACGTCGAGTTCCGCCAGGGGCAGATCGAGGCGTTGCCCGTCGAGGAGGCGAGCGTGGATGTGGTGATCAGCAACTGCGTGGTGAACCTGTCGCCGGACAAGGCGGCCGTGTGGCGCGAGGTGGCGCGCGTGCTCAAGCCGGGCGGGCGGGTGGCGATCTCCGACATTGTCGCGTCGGCGCCCTTGCCCGCGGCGCTTCGCGAGAAGCCGGAGCTGTTGTGCGGCTGCGTCAGTGGGGCGGCGTCGCTGGACGAGGTGCGCGAGCAGGTGGCCGCGGCCGGGCTGGCGGACGTGCGCATCGAGCCGCGCGAGGCCAGCGCCCGCTCGATCAAGCAGTGGTTGCCCGAGGCCCGCGAGGACGTGCAGGTGATCTCGGCGATGATCCACGCCCGCAAGCCGGTGTAAGCAAGACCGTTTCCCCACTCATTCCCCGACCTCACAGGAACCTGACCATGCCCCGTATTGAAGTTTTCGACCCGCCGATGTGCTGCTCCACGGGTGTTTGCGGCACCGATCCGAACCCGATGCTCGCCCGCTTTTCGGCTGACCTGGAGTGGCTCAAGCAGCAGGGGGTCGACGTGCAGCGTTACAACCTGGCGCAGGAGCCGGCGGCATTCACCGAAAACGCGGCGATCAAGAATCTGCTGGACGAGACGGACGGCGATGGGCTGCCGGCGATCCTCGTCGACGGCCAGCTTGTGTCCAAGGGCAGCTACCCCGAGCGCGACGCGCTGGCGGAGTTGGCGGGTGTGCCGGGGCTCAATGGCGAGGCGGAAGGGGAGTCGGACGGGTCGCCGACGGCGAGCCCGTCGCTGATGACGCCCGCGGTCGCCGAGCTGGTCGCGCTGGGCGCGGCGGTGGCGGGCAACTGCGAGGCCTGCTTCGAGTACCACCACCAGCAGGCGACGCGGCTGGGTGTGAGCGAGGAGGACATGATCCGGGCGGTGAACCTGGGCCTGCGGATCAAGGAGGTGCCGCATCAGTCGTTGATGCGTTCGGCGCAGAAGGCGCTGGCGCCGGAGCAGGCGCAAGGCCAGGCCTGCTGCGGGGGCGGCGGGGATGGCGAAGGCTCAAAGTGCTGCTGAGCAGAAGCAGCCAGCGGACGCGTAAGGACAGGCGGCGCCCCTGAATCACGCGAACACCAGTGGATCCCGGGACCAACCGCGAAGGAGCGAAGGAGCGCGAAGGAGCGAAGGTACAGAAGATTATTGAAGCTCGAATGGTTGGCTTTGTCCCCGGGGTGCGCGATGAAATCAACCATTCAAACGTCAATAAACAGCTTGAATCTTCTTCGCGTCCTTCGCCTGCTTCGCTTCTTCGCGGTCTTCCAGAGGCCCCACACAGGATGTGCCCCATGCAATGGATCGACTCGGCGACGCGGTATCTGTTCTTCACCGGCAAGGGGGGCGTGGGCAAGACGTCGCTGGCGTGTGCGACGGCGGTGAGGCTCGCCGACGCCGGCCGACGGGTGCTGCTGGTGAGCACGGACCCGGCGTCGAACCTCTCACACGTGTTCGAGACGCACGTGGGCGACGGTGAGCCGGCGGCGATCGCGGCCGTGCCCAACCTCGATGCTTTGAACATCGACCCGGAAGCCGCGGCCCAGGCATACCGCGATCGCGTCATCGGCCCGGCGCGCCAGGCCCTGCCGGCGAAGCTGGTGCGGCAGATGGAGGAGGAGCTGTCCGGCGCGTGCACCACGGAGATTGCGGCGTTTGACGAGTTCACCGGGCTGCTGACTGATAAGGCGCTGGCCGGGAGATACGAGCACATCGTGTTCGACACCGCGCCGACGGGGCACACGCTTCGGCTGATGAAGCTGCCCACAGCCTGGAGCTCGTTTCTGGAGACGAACACGACCGGCGCGTCGTGCCTGGGGCCGCTCGCCGGCCTGGAAAAGCAGAAGCAGCGCTATGGTGACGCCGTGCGATCGCTGGCGGACCCGGCGGCGACGCGGGTGATCCTCGTCGCCCGGCCGGAGGGCTCCGCTTTGGACGAGGCCGAGCGCACGCGCGGCGAGTTCGAGGGGCTGGGCATCACCAATCAGCACCTGGTCGTCAACGGCGTGATGCCCGAGACCGGCAGCGATGACCCGCTCGCCCGGGCGATGGTGCAGCGCGGGCGGGCGGCGGTGGAGGCGATGCCCGCGCCGCTGGCGGCGCTGCCACGCGACGCCGTGCCCCTGCAAGGGCACAATCTCGTGGGCGTCGATGCCCTGCGGGCATTGTTGCGTGAGCATGTCGACGTCGAGGCGGCCGAGGCCGGCGACGCGCCGGTTGTCGATGTGCCGGCGCTGCACGAGATGATCGACGAGCTCGCCGCGCCCGGCCACGGGCTGGTGATGGTCATGGGCAAGGGCGGCGTGGGCAAGACGACGATCGCCGCGGCGGTGGCGGTGGAGCTGGCATCGCGCGGCCACGCGGTGCACCTGACCACGACCGACCCCGCGGCTCACGTGGCGCAGACGATCACCGACGAGGTGGAGCATCTGCAGGTCAGCCGCATTGACCCGCAGGCTGAGACGCAGCGCTATCGCCAGCATGTGCTCGAGACCAAGGGCAAGGATCTGGATGCCCAGGGCCGAGCGCTGCTGGAGGAGGATCTGCGTTCGCCATGCACGGAGGAGATCGCGGTGTTTCAGGCGTTTTCGCGGGCGATCCGCGAGGCGTCGCGCAAGTTCGTCGTGGTGGACACCGCGCCGACGGGTCACACGCTGCTGCTGCTGGACGCGACCGGCTCTTACCATCGCGAGGTGATGCGCCACGCGTCGGCGGACGCGAAGCTGGTGACGCCGATGATGCGCTTGCAGGATCCCGAGCAGACGAAGATGCTGCTGGTGACGCTGCCGGAGACGACGCCGGTGCTGGAGGCGGCGGCGTTGCAGGAGGATTTGCGACGCGCGGGCATTGAGCCGTGGGGCTGGGTGATCAATGCGAGCCTGGCGGCGGCGGGGCCGAGCGATCCGCTGCTGGCTCGCCGGGCGCGGGCGGAGGTGGGGCAGATCGAGAAGGTGCGGCGCGACCTGGCGGCTCGTACGGCTCTTGTACCGTGGCTGCCCGAAGCCCCCGTGGGCGCGGCGCGGCTGCGAGCGTCAGTGGTTCAGTTCACCGAGGGATACCCCAACGCGCAAGCGATCTCGCAGCGGTTGGGCAGGCATACGACACGGACCCCGATCGGAAACAGCGATTCATGACACAAGACAGGAGTTCAGGCATCAGCTTCTTTGAGAGACACCTGACCGTGTGGGTCGTGCTGTGCATGATCGCCGGCGTGCTGATCGGGCAGTTTCTGCCGACGATCCCCGCGTTTCTCAGCCGCTTCGAGTACGCCAGCGTCTCGATCCCCATCGCGCTGCTGATCTGGCTGATGATCTACCCGATGATGATGAAGGTGGACTTCGCGAGCATCCGCAACGTGGGCAGGGAGCCGGCGGGGCTGTTCCTTACGTGGGCGGTCAACTGGGCGATCAAGCCGTTCACGATGTTCGCCATCGCCTGGCTGTTCTTCTTCGTGCTGTTCCAAGCGTGGATTCCCGCGGAGCTGGCCCAGGATTACCTCGCCGGGGCGGTCATCCTCGGTGCGGCGCCGTGCACGGCCATGGTCTTCGTCTGGAGCCACCTGACGCGGGGGAACCCGGCGTACACCGTCGTGCAGGTCGCCACCAACGACCTGATCATCCTCATCGCGTTCGTGCCGATCGTCGTGCTGCTCCTGGGCATCGGCGGGGTGAGCATCCCGTGGGACACGCTGCTGCTGTCGGTGCTGATCTTCGTGGTGATCCCTTTGGCCGGCGGCATCTGGACGCGCCGGTACGTGATCGGGCGAAAGGGCGAGGATTACTTTCATCGCTCGTTTCTGCCGCGGTTCAGCAACGTGACCATCGTGGGGCTGCTGCTGACGCTCGTGCTGATCTTCTCGTTCCAGGGCGGGATCATCCTGGGCAACCCGCTGCACATCGTGCTGATCGCGGTGCCGCTGAT
>SKPT01000445.1 GCA_007119405.1 Phycisphaeraceae bacterium | reverse complement strand
TGCATGGCGTGCTCCTTTCGCGTGGCGTGGCCCCGTAGGCCTTGTTCGTATTGGCAGGACACACTGAGCCATGACGGGCGGAAAACATCAAGGCGATTCGGGCGGAAAGTGCAGGTTTTTTCGTTGCAGCCGCGCCGCCACGGCGCCCCCGGGAGGGGGGCTGGCCCCAGTCGCGGGGCAGGCGCAAGAAGTCAGCAGGCGCGACTCATATCGCGCACGACGAGGGTGGCGCGGAAATTCAGTTGATGTGGGGGGCGAGTTGAGGGAAGTGTGTGTCGACGTTCGGATCCATCACCAGATTGAGGAGTAGACCATGGCAAAGAAGAAGCAGGTCCCGGCAGTCGGCTATGCCCGCCGCAGCACCGACATGCAGGAGCGGTCGATCCCGGACCAGAAGGCCTACGTGGAGAAATGGGCAAAGGAGAATGGCTACGCCATCCAGCGCTGGTACGTGGACGACGCGATCAGCGGTACCAGCGCCAAGGGCCGGGCAGATTTTGAGCGGCTGATGCGCGACGCCGAGAACGGCCGCGACTTCGAGACGGTGCTGGTCTACGACATCTCGCGCTTCAGCCGTGGCGGCACGAACGAGACGGGGTATTACCTGCACCGGCTGCACCTGGCTGGCGTCGAGGCCATCTTCTGTGCCGAGGGCATCCCCGACGGCGAGGAGGGCGAACTGCTCCAGGGCGTGAAATCATGGCAGGCCCGGCAGTACAGCGTCAAGCTGTCGCGCGACTGCATCCGGGGCACCATCTCCCACATCATGGAAAAGCAGTGCGCCCCCGGCGGCCGACCGCCCTACGGCTACGACAAGCAGCACGCCACCGCCGGCGGTCAGGTGCTGCGGATCTTCCGATGGCTGCCCGACGGCAGCAAGCAGGAGTTCGGGCCCGATGGGAAGCTCGTGCGCACGCTGGCGCGGGGCGAGAGCATGAAGAAGGCCAAAAGCGATACCGTGCGCTTCGTGCCCAGCGATCCCGAGCGGGTAAAGGTCGTGCAGCGGGTCTTTGACCTCTGCCTCGGCGGCTATGGCTACCAGCATATCGCCCACCGGCTCAACGACGACGGTGTGCCCAGCCCCGTGGGGCAACCATGGACGCCCAGCCTCATTGCCCGCATGCTCCGCAACCCGGTCTACCGTGGCGCGCTGGCGTGGAATCGCCGCACGCTCGGCAAGCTCAACGGCGTGGCTGGTGACGGGACGCTCCGGCCCAAGCGCGGGTTCATGGCCGGTGCCAACGACGAGGCCGACTGGTACGTCGTTGAGAAGGCCCACGAGCCGCTGGTGTCGCCGGAGACATTCGAGAAGGCCAAGCGGGCGGTGCAGAAGCGCAGCACGCTCGGCGGTCAGGCCAAGCGCATCGACCGGGCGCTGCTCTCGGGCCTGATCGTCTGCGGGCACTGCGGCTACAACTTCCGCCAGCACAAGATGAAGGCTCGAAGCGGTAAGCGGTGGGTGCGGTATCGCTACTACGTCGATGGCGGCTACTACCGCAGCGGCAAGGCCGTGTGCAAGCCGACGAACGTACCTGCCGACGGCCTCGACGGGTTCGTCATCGAGCAGGTGGGTCAGGTGCTGATGGGCGACCACGCTGGCCGGGAGCAGGCGGTGGAATCATTCGTGCAGGCGGCAATGGCCGGCGACGAGCGGAACGATCCGAATGACGCCGCCGAGCTTGAGAAGCAGCTCGCGGCGCTGGACAAGCGCATCCAGACCACCGTGGCCATGCTGGCCGACCCGGACTTCGAGGGCCTCGACGAGTTGAAAGCCACGCTGGCGGGCCTGAAGCGGCGACGCGATGGGCTACGTGAGCACCTGGAGCAGCAACAGCCCGAGCAGGTGGTGCCGTACACGGAGGCGGACCTACGTGCGTGGGCCGACGACCGCTTCCGCCGCTTCGAGCAGATCACCAAGGGCAAGGCCAGCTTCGACGAAACCCGCCAGCTCGTGCAGGCGTACTGCGATCGCATCGTCATCGACCCGCACGCCCGTCGTGGCACGCTCTACCTGCCGGAAGATGCCTTCGCCTGCCTGGAACGTGAATTTACCCCTCGCGTGGCGCTCGGGGATCCGCGCGGTGGCATCAAGAGCAAGGGTGAGGCGTAAGCGCGTCTCGATACCGGGCGGTACGTCTGATCAACACTGGACATAAAGGGAATCTGACCCATGAAGGCGACGTTTGTTCACGATGGCGATGCGATCGACTACCGGCCCGCTACGGACACGGACGCGGGCAGCGTGGTCGTGCAGAACGGGCTGGTGGGCATCACCAAGCGGCCGCTCAAGGCCGGCGAACTCGGCAGCCTGCACCTGGTCGGTGTGTACGAACTGCCCAAGGCCACCGGCGGCGGCACGGCGCTCGACGTTGGCGCCCGGGTCTACTGGGATGCGGGCAACGAGCGTGTCACGACCAGCGCCTCGGGCAACACGCTGCTTGGGCGTGTGACCGTGGCCGCCGGCGACGACGACGAGACCGTCTCTGTGCGTCTCATGCCCACGCTGGCCACCTAACCACTGGAACTCATGCCTGACCTCCTCGAACAGGGCAGCAAGTGGCTGGACGATCAGCGTCACCGGTTCCTGACGCGGACGGTGACGTACCAGCGTGGTGAGCACACGGCCGAAGTATCGGCGACAGTCGGCAGGACGATTTTCCGCTTCGACGACGCACACGGCGTTGTAAAGCGATACGTCAGCCGCGACTTCCTGATCCGGGCCGAGGACCTGGTCGTTGACGGAGAGCAGACGTTACCCAGGCGTGGCGACCGGATCCGGGAGACGCAGGGCGGGCAGGTCTACGTGCACGAAGTGATGGGGCCGGGGCGGGATGAGCCCGACTGGCGCTACTCGGACCCGCACCGTCAGACGTTGCGGATTCACACGAAGCAGGTGGGGCAGGAGCAGGACCAGTGAACGAGCGCAACGGAGATCGAAGCGGGATGGGGTGGCGCGGATGGCTGGCCGTCGGCCTCATTGTCACCTGGTCGCTCTCGTTTGCGTGGGGCGTATGGGTCGTGGCGGCGGAGCGTGAGGCGTTGACCTCGCGGTCGCATCTGCACACGCACCAGATCGACGACCACGAGCAGCGCCTGCGCGTGATCGAGGCCCGGCTCCAGCGGATTGCCGCCGACGTGCAATGGATCCGCAGGTATCTGGAACGCAATCCCGTCGGCGAGGCCGCCACACCCACCACAGCCACCACCGGCCAGGAGGACGAAGGATGACGCAGAGTCTGATCGCACAGTTGACCGACGCCGTGGTGGCCGAGCTCAACGCCCCGGGCACGAGCTTCGAGGGCCTGTTCGCCGCTGAGCGCCACTATCGCCCGCGCTTCGAGATCGAGGCCGGCGACCTGGATGATCTGCGCGTGACCGTGGTGCCTCGTGGTATCACGATCGAGAAGGCGACGCGCGCCGGCGACGTGCACGAGGTGCAGATCGACGTGGCGGTGCAGCAGAAGCTCGACGATGAGTCGCCCGCGGCCATCGACGCGCTGATGGCCATCGTCCAGCAGATCGCCGACCACATGCGCGGGCGCCGGCTGAGCGCGTTCGATGAGGCCGCGTGGCGGCGGATCGAGAACGAGCCGATCTACGCCGTCGACCACCTCGACGAGCTGCGCGTCTTCACCAGCGTGCTCACCCTGACCTACCGCGTCCTGCGATAGCCCCGCCACTCGGGAAACCCACCATGGCCAACAACGTCGTGCTCAAGACCATCGAACTCACGGAGACGTGGCAGCCACTCTCCCCCGGCTCGCTCGTCGCCACCGTCACGCTGTCCTGCCCGGCGGGCAACGCCGGCCCGGCGTCGATCCGTACGCCCGCCGGCGCCGAGGCCAGCCTCGATCCGGGCGAGTGGCACACGCTGCACCGTGTGGACCTAAACCGCATCGAGGCCAGCGGCAACGTCGGCGACACGCTCAGTGTCGTGGGAGGGACGGTGATCCGCCGCTGATGACGCGCCTGGCGACCGACATCGTGCTGCTGTGCGACGTTATCTACGCCATCGTCAAGCCGCAGGCCGACCAGCAGGGTGTCACCGACGAGCAGTTCGGCCAGGCGCTCGGCGGTGACGCGATCCAGGCGGCGCATGATGCGTTCTGGGAGGCGCTTGCGGATTTTTTCCGCCAGCTCCGCCGCGCCGATCAGGTGCGCGCGATCGAGAAGCAGCAGAAGCTCATCGGCGCAGCCGTGGCGGCGGCGGACAAGCAGATCGAGGGGATCGAGGTCGAGCGGCTGATCGACCAGGCGATGGCGGAGGGCGAGCCGCCGCCGCGGTGGATGGAGGAGCAGCGGGGCGAGGATGGCAGCTCATCTGGCAGCTCGCCGGCCTCCTCGGCCTTGATCCCGGCCCGTTGACGTTGCGCGAGCTGGTCTGGATGGCCGAGGCCCGGCTGCAGGCGGAGTGGGCGCAGACGTCAAGCCTGATGGCGCTGATCGCCAACGCCCACCGGGACCCGAAGAAGCACGGGCCGTTCAAGCCCGGCGACTTCGACCCGACGCAGAGGGCCAGGCGCGAGCCGGTCGTCGGAAAGGCGGACATCGGCGTGCTGAAGCAGGTGTTTGTGGACCCGCACGGAGGACAGCGAACGTGAGCAGGATGCTCCTGATCTTGACGGTGGTGGTCGTCGCGCTGGTGCTGTCGGCCTGCTACCTCTTACCTACGCCTGCGCGCACGGAGCGTGAGGCTACCGCGCAGGCTGAGGTCGTGGCGGGAAAAGCCTGGCGCCCCACCGAGGCGGTGGAGAGGGATGCGGCGGCGTCGACGCTGCGCTGGGGCGGTCGGATTCTGACATTGGCAGGCCTGGCGATCGTCGCCTCGAGGTTCATGGGCTTCCTGACCGCGCCGTTGATCGGCGGTGTGCTGACGGTGGCAACGGGCCTCGCGACACTGACGCTGGCGGAGCTGATGGCGCGTCACTGGTGGATCGGGCCGGTGATCCTGTTGGCGCTGGTTGCCTTGGCGGTGCTGGAGTACCTCAACGATCGCGACCTGCTCTGGCGGGATCCGCCGTGGTCTGGTGTGGCGGGTGTGGCGCCGGAGTGATGATCGCCCGGCGGCAGCGGGCGCCGCCCGGGTAGCGCAACAGGGAGGCACTCCTGACCGTTGAGGAACGCGACCTCGATCACTGCCAGGTCGCCCGGCTCGGCCAGCATGTACCACGCCTTGTCGCTCGCCCCGCCGTAGTGGCTGTTGGAGAGGTAGCGGCTGACCTCGACGCGGAACTTGTTCGCGTGCGGGTTGTTGACCGGGTACTTGCCGCTGGCGCCCGGGTCACGCACCTCCAGCGAGCGCCACAGCGAGGTGCCGAGCGCCGAAAGGCTCGGCGGCACCAGCACCATGGCCGGCATGATGCCGATGGGCTTGCCGTCAGAGTCGTTCTGCTCCAGGAATGCGACCTCGGCCTTGGTCAACCCGTCGATACTCAGCTTCGTGTCCGCGCCCTCGAGGAAGTTCTTGTTCCCGGCCGTGAAGAAGCTGGCGTTGTCCAGGAACGTCGCCCAGAACACATCGTTGATCTTCAGGCCCGAGCCGCGACCCAGCTTGCGCGGCACCGTGGTGATGGCGCCGAGATCGTCGTTGATGATGTCGCGGCGGTCGATGCTCAGCAGCAGCCCGTACGTGTCGGCCCGGTTGGTGTACTTCTCCTCGCCCAGGTTGCCGTGCTTGAGCTCACCGCCCGGCGCCACCTTCTCATACTGGTCCTTGCCGATGAGGCGGTAGCTGGTGACCGTCTTGAAGTCGGAGACGTTGCGAACCGCGCAGATGTTCCGCCACGTCCGCTCGACGCTGAAGAAGCCTTCGAGCAGGAACTTGTTCGCGACGTTGGAGAGGATGCCGCCGATGTCGATGGTGGAGAAGCTGCTGGCCTGCACCCCCGGAAGTGCGCCGCCGAAGGCGTGACGCAGCACGTCGCGCGAGGCGCGGAAGTTGCGGCCGCTGTACCCATTGGCCCAGGCTGCCTCCAGCAGGAGCTCCTGCAGGCCGATGCCGCCGCGAAAGCGGTGGTCGGCGGTCTCCAGCGTCTGCGCCTCGAAGTGCTGCTCGGGCTTGGACAGACCGGCGGTGAGCATGCACGCGGCCTCGAGCACCTGCGCGGTGACGGAGCTGTCGGACGTGTGCGCCGCCGGGGCCGTGCTCACGTTCGGCCGCGAGGCGCGAAGCACCTCAAGCTCAGCACGGTCGCCCGACCAACCCTCCTCGATCGCCTTGGCCGCGATCTCGGGGTGCTCGGCGGCGACCTGGCGGATCCGGGCCTGGCGGCGCAGCTCGGCCGCCGTCTGCTGGCGCATCTGACGCAGGGCATCGCCCCCGGAATCGGTCCCTCCGGAACTGGCGGGGGCACTTCCAGGGGTGGCGGGGGCCTGGGCGGTCACCGTGCGCCCACCCGTGTCGTCATTGGCGGAAGCGGAGGTGCCGCTTGGCGGCTCCGTGGTGGCGCCGCTCGTGGCGGGA
>SKPT01000581.1 GCA_007119405.1 Phycisphaeraceae bacterium | reverse complement strand
GTTTCAGGCCGACGAGCCCGGCAACTACTTTATCGAAGTGCCGGGCGTCGCCGACCCTGCGGCGGCGCTGAGCTTTGAGCTGCGCGACCGCGACACCGACGAGACCCGGACCATGCAGCCGTGGGATTTCGGCGAGGGCTGGCAGGAGGGACTGGCCGGGGCCGACCTTCTCGGTTTCCACATCGACGAGCCGGGGCGATACGCGCTGGAGGTGACCAACGGCGAGGAGGGACGCTACGAGGCCGTGCTCGGCCACCTGCCCCCTGACGCCCTGATGGGCGTGGCCATCGCCAGCGTCGCCGGTTTCTGCGGGGGAGGCCTGACCGTCCTGCTGCTCATCATCGGCGTGATCGTCCTGATCATCGGCCTGGTCAAGCGGTAGCGGGCGAGGCTCCGCCGGCATTGCCCCGGGGCGGGCTCGTCAAGCCTGCTTCGGAGGATCCACGCCAGCGCTGACGATCAGGCCGGCCGATTGATCGGCCGCCGGAAACACCAATGGGAGGGTCACGATGGAGACCATTCCGGTCGCGTGCATCACCACCGAGGACGGGGACGACCTGCTCGTTTCCTTCGTGATCGCGACGGGCGCGTTCTGGGGCGTACGCAGCCTCACGCTCATGCGCGACGTGAAGTGGGAGCACGTGTTGTCACCGGACGAGCGCGGCGTCCACGTCAGCGACGACGGGGCTGACCTGGACGGCGCTGACGAGTATACGTCGATGCTCCAGGAGCTTCGCTGGGCCGGCGACCGCGTCCACCTTCGCTGCGTCACGGGCCGTGTCTACGAGCTGGACGTGGCCGAGGTGGAGCCCAAGGAGACGGCCGAGGCCAGGCGGATCCTGCAAGCGATGAACCGCGACCAGCGGTTCCGGCTGGACTTGAAGGCCCCGGGTTCCTGACGCGCCCTCGGCCGGACCGGGACGCTCATCCGACCTTGCGCGGGACTGACGGCGCGTTCGGCGCATCATCGCAGTGGAACTTCTCCTTGGACGAGCGGATACCATCGACCGCATGTGCGCCGCCTTCGCCGACGGCCTACGCCAACAGCGTGCTCAGGTACATCTCGCGCACGCGCTCCGCGTCGATCCCCGTCGTGACCAGGGCGTTGGCGTCATCAGCGCTCGCCCCGGGCTGCGGCATGGTCATGCCCTGCGTCAGTTCGCCGGCCGTCTCCACGCGGAGGCGCATCGGCTTGACCTCAAACGGCGACCGGTCGAATGTCCAGATGATCGGCGAGAGGTCGTACATCACCGGGCCGACCTTCCCGCCCTTGGTCGGCCACCAGCGGTCGATGCATCGGCCGAGCAGATCCGTCAGCGCCGAGCCATGTGCCTTGATGCGGTTGCAGTCGGCTTCGTCGAGCACGAACTGGCGCGTGACGCTCCAGGTGCCCAGGAACACGGGCACGCCGGCGCGGAGCACGAGCTCGGCGGCGATCGCATCGCAGGCGATGTTGTGCTCCCGCCGAACGATCTCCAGCTCGCCGCCCATGATCGCGATCTGCTGAATCCGGCCCGCAATCTCCGGCCGGGCGCACAGCGCCGCGGCCACGTTGCTGAGCTGGCCGATGCACACGATGCTGATCTCGCCGGGCGACGCCTCGATGGTGCGGATGAGCAGGTCGACCGCCGTGGTCCCGACGGGTTCGAACGCGGCCTGCTCGTCTTCGCCGACGACGTCGGTGTGGCTGAGCTTGCCCGGGCGACTGTAGCCGGCGAACTGCTCGGGCGTCTGCGGCGTCATGGGCAGCGCGAAGCCCGCGGCCACGGGTACGTTGTCCTGCCCGGCGGCATGCAGCAGCTTGCGCACCAGCCGGGCGCGCTCGATCGATCGCCAGCCCACGGTCGTCATCGCCTCGACCTTCACCGCGTCATGGAGCAGGGCGAAGGCGATCGCCAGCACGTCGTCCACGTCGTCGCCGGCATCGGTGTCGATGATGATCTTCTGCATCGTGTGGGTGACCTTCGCATCAAGTCGGGCAGGCCGGAATGTTCACCACAGAGGCACGGAGAGCACAGAGAAAGCGGTGAGGGATGGGATTTTACGGAAGAAACCGAGCGTTGCCGCAAAGTGCGGGCTGCGCGGCGATGTCTGCCACGCCTTGGGAAGCCGCGCATGAACTCCCCCCAATAGATTCCTGTCTCTGTGCTCTCTGTGTCTCTGTGGTTGTTCTGCTTGATCCGGGTTAACTGAAGCCGATGGCCTTGAAGCGCTTCATCTGCTCGGTGATGGCGATCTCGGTGGGCAGACGCTCCACGCTGGAGGCGCCGTAGAAGCCGTGCACGTGCTCGGTGCGCGACAGGATGTACTGCGCGTCGTCGGGCATGGCGATCGGCCCGCCGTGGCACAGCACGATGACCTCGGGGTTGATTTCGCGGGCCGCGTCGGCGATCGCCTGCACCGCGCCGACGCAGTCCTCGAGGCTTCGGCTGGTCTCGGCGCCGATCGAGCCCTTCGTCGTCAGCCCCATGTGGGCCACGATCACGTCCGCGCCGGCCTCGGTCATCTGCCTCGCTTCGTCCTCGTCGAACGCGTAGGGGGACGTGAACAGGTCCAGCTCGTGGGCCGTGCGGATCATGTCCACCTCGAGGCTGTATCCCATCCCCGATTCCTCGAGGTTGGCGCGGAACACGCCGTCGCAGAGCCCGACGGTCGGGAAGTTCTGCACGCCCGAGAAGCCCGCATCGCGCACCTGTTTGAGGAACACGTCCATCAGCCGGAAGGGATCCGTGCCGCACACGCCGGCGAGCACCGGCGTGTCGCGTACGACGGTCAGCACCTCGTTGGCCATGTCCATGACGATGGCGTTGGCGTCGCCGTAGGGCATGCATCCCGCCAGCGAGCCCCGGCCCGCCATGCGGAAGCGGCCGGAGTTGTAGATGATCAGCAGATCGACGCCGCCGGCCTCCTGGAACTTGGCGCTGATGCCCGTGCCCGCGCCGCCGCCGATGATCGGCACCCGCTGCTCGATGTTGCGGCGCAGGCGCTCGAGCACCTGCTGTCGTGTGAATGCCATCGCTTGAACCTTTCTGCCCCGGCGGTTGGCCGGAACCATTGAAAAACCACAGAGGCACAGAGAGCACAGAGGGAATAAGGCCTGTTATTGACCTTTGAATGGTCGCTTTAACTCCAGGTCGTGGGGTGCCACGGCTTGTCCCGAAGGGCAAGCCGTGCGTCTGCCGACGATCGCACGGCTTGCCGCTTCGCGGTCAAGCCGTGGCCCCCCCGAGGCGCCGGATCCCGGTGAAGTTGACCATTCAAAGGTCAACAAAGGAGGGGCCCGCGCCCGGCCTCACGGTCGGCTGAGCAGGCTACGACTTCACCGCCTGCCCCTGGCCGATCAACGCCAGCATCATCTCCACCGCCTTGTCCGCGAACGGCGGGTCGTTGATGTTGCAATCCATCTCCACGACCTCGATGCCCGGCTTGAGGTCGCGCTTTAGCGCGTCGAACATCGCCTGGTCGGCCTCGCGGTCGCAGAACCGTTCGCCGTCGCCGTCAAGAATCGACACGCCCCGCAGCGGCAGCAGGATCGCCACCGGCCCCTGGGCGGCGTTGGCCTTCTCGGCGAAGACCGCGCCCATGCGCGCGTTCTCCTCGACGTTGGTGCGCATCAGCGTCACGCTCGGGTTCCAGTCGTAAAACAGCCGACCCGCGTCGCGGTAGTGCTGCGGCACCCCGGCCGGGCCGTTGAAGTTCGCCATGTCGACACATCCGGGCGCGATCAGGTGCGGGATGCCCCGGCGACCCGGCGCGCTGAGGCGGTCCGGCCCGGCGTCGAACACGCCGCCGCACACCGTGTCCGCCCACTCGGTCGTCGTGAGGTCCAGTACCGCGTCGACCAAGCCTTCGTCCACCAGCGACTCCATCGTTCGCCCCCCGGCGCCGGTGGCGTGAAACACCAGCACCTCGTAGCCCCGCTCGCTGAGGCTGGCACGGCAGCGGTCGACGCACGCGGTCGTGTTGCCGAACATCGACGCCGCAATCACCGGCCGATCCTCCGCGTCCGCCGCCGGCGGGGCATCGATCATGCCCGTGATCGCCCCGGCCGCCTGGGCGAAGATGATCCGCGAGACGCGGTTGAGCCCCGCGACGTCCACGATCGAGGGGATCATCGTCACGTCCTTGGTGCCCACGTAGCTCGACGTGTCGCCCGACGCCGCCGTCGACACGCACACCTTGGGCACCCCCACCGGCAGGGCCCGCATGGCGCTGGCCACCACCGTGCTGCCGCCCGTGCCGCCCATGCCGATCACGCCCGCGACGCGTCCCTGCTCGTAAAGCTCACGAGCCATCCGCGCCGCGCCGGCGGCCATCACTTTCATCGCCTCGCCCCGGTCCTCGTCGGCGCGAAGCTTCGCCAGCGGCGTCCCGCCCGCCTCCGCGACGCGCTCGGCCGCGACGTCCACCTCAAATAGCTCCGTCGTGCCCATCACGCCCGTGTCCATCGCCAGCACCGCATGCCCGCGCTGCTCGATCCGCTGGCGAAGATAGGCATACTCCTCGCCCTTGGTGTCGAAGGCACCGACCATCAGAACGGCTTGCTTCGGCGTCATGTCGCGTCTCCCTGGTCACCGCCGCCGGCCCACAGGATAACCTCTCGCGGCCGCCCCAGCCGCGCCGGACATTTTGAGCGACCCCTGCCGCGTTGTAAATGGACGCGGCACGGCCCGCACGTGCTCGGTCGGATGCTCGCCGCACCACCCCAGGCCTTGCCGGGCCCCGCGTCCGGGTCCGGAAGCGCACGATCAACGGCGCGTCGCGCTTGTGCTTGAAGCGGCCGCAGGCCATCGCCTCTTACCGGCCGACGGACGCGGTGCTCGCACCGGCATCCGCCTGGCGATCCAGTGCGTCCGCGGTGTACGGCGCGCCGATCTGCAAGGCCGGGTACCACACGTCCACCCGGCGGACGAACTTGAACACCGCCACCGCCGTCTGCTCGAAGCTGATAGGCGTCGGCGGCCGCATCGGCACGCCCAACAGAAAGGCCGCCAGCGTGCCCAGCGATCCGCCGTGCGCCACCATGGCGATGCGCCGGGTGTCGTCCGGGGCGTCGAGCAGGTATCCGCCATGCCCGGCGTGCACGCCCAGGCCCTGCATCGTCTCGAGGAACCCGACGATCACGCGATGGGCGAGCTCCAGCATCCCCTCCCCGGCCGGCGTCTTCCACGTCTGCTCCGGCCGGCGCTGCTGCGCCGCGGCGAGAATCGTCTCGTACTGCGTCTCGTCGCACTCGCCCAGCACCGTGGCCGGCCGCCACTCGATCAGCCACGGCAGGGCCCGCAGCTCGACCCCGCTCTGCCGGGCCAGCGGCTGGGCGGTCTGGATCGCCCGGCCCAGCGTCGACGCGAACACGTGATCGAAACGCACGTCCGCCAGCGCCTCGGCCAACGCCGCCGCCTGCGCCTGGCCACGTTCAGACAGGCAGCGCTGAAGCGTCGGCGGCGGGTCGGGGTATTGCTCGTGCGGGTCGCCGGCGATCTCGCCGTGTCGAATCAGATAAAGCTGCATGCCATCGTTCCTCGGTCGGGGACTCTGAGAAACCGCGAAGAAGCGAAGCAGGCGAAGGACGCGAAGAGAGAGTTTAATCCCCTGCACCTTCGCCCCTTCGCGGTTCGTCGCGGGATTCACCGGTGTTGGGGTTTTTCAGTGGCCTCGGTTGCCTGAACGCGTGCCGCACCGCATCCCGGCCGTGATGTGTGCTCCCGAACCTGGTCCGAAGAACCACGCGAGTCGAGGGTGCCACGGCTTGTCCGCGAAGCGGCAAGCCGTGCGGTGGGCCCAGGGTGCACGGCTTGCCCTTCCGGTGCCACGCGCTCCTACACGCGCAACGTCACCCGCTCCATGGCCCGGCGGTAATCCTCCAGCCGCCACGCCTCCGGCGGCACCACGCCCGAGGCGCTGTTCGGAAAGTCGCGCAGGAACCGGCCGCGGTATAGATAACGCTGCACCTCCATCAGCCGCTCGTTGGCGGTGATCAGGTAGAGCGTGCGCGATCGGCCGTCCTGATCGACACAGGTGACGCGGCCGTGGGCCGGCATCGTCACCTCAGCGCCGTCGCGCGTCAGCCGCCCCTTCTCCAGCAGCTCGCCGCCGGCCGTCTCGAAGCGCACCGTCGCGCCGGCGAAGGGCGAGTCGTCCCCGGCCGCGACACGCACGCGCGTGGGCATCGGCTTCTCGAAGCCCTCGCCGGGCGGGTGAAAGTACACCGGGTTGCTGATCGCCACCTGCGCCGGGCCGTGCCGGCCGCCCTCGGCCTTGCCCTGGACCGCGCCGAAGGCGCGCGCCGTGACGTAGCCGCGCTGTCGCATCCCGGGCAGTGCCAGGCGCAGCCGCCCGCCGGGCAGATCCTCGCCCGCCCAGAGCAGCTCTTCGCCGGGCCCGCGCAGCTCGACGCGCCCCAGTCGCTGGTCGCCGTCGGCCGCGCAGGCCGTCAGCTCGACCTGGAGCGTCACCTCGCCGCCG
>SKPT01000617.1 GCA_007119405.1 Phycisphaeraceae bacterium | reverse complement strand
GTGGAATACAACATCGAGGGCAACCCGTTTCTGGGCGATTACATGGCCATCGTCGGCGAGGCGAAGCCCGACCAGTGCACGCTCGTGCCGGACGACCCGGCTCAAAAGACGTCAGACCACGGGTGGGATCTGAAGCGCGACGCGGGGCGCGTCAAGCCCGTGGTCGAGCACCTCAAGGCCCTGGGCTGCCGGGTGAGCCTGTTCATGGATCCCGTGATCGAGCAGATCGAGCTGGCGCCCGCCACCGGGGCGGACCGCATCGAGCTTTACACGGAGGGGTACGCCAGGGCGATCGCGGCCGGCTCCCCGGAGGCCGACCGCGTGCACGAGCAGTACGCCGCCGCCGCCCGACGCGCTCAGGAACTCGGCCTGGGCGTCAACGGCGGGCACGACCTGAACCTGGAGAACCTGGGGCGGTTCGTGTCCATCGGCGGGATCCTGGAGGTGTCGATCGGCCACGCGCTGACCGCCGACGCCCTGCTCCACCACGGCCTCGCGGAGGCGGTGCGACGCTATCTGGCGGCGATGGGGCAGTAGCGGACGACTCCTTACCGATGCGCCATGGGGGTTGTGAGCCTCCGGCGCCGTCGCACGAAGATCACGATGCCGGCCCCGTAGACGACGAGCCAGAATAACCCCATGCCCCAACCCGATGCGGCGTCCTGCGTCGCGCGCCCGGTGATGTGTCGCCCCACCGCATAACGATCCGTCGTGAACCGCGGTGATCCAGCAGCCACGGCGTTGAGGATGTCATGCAGCGCCTCGGCCTCGACGCGCCGTTCCGGGTCATTCGTGTCAAGCCCCGTGTGCTCGAACAGCGATCGGATCCGTTCGGCAGATAACGGTGCGGCCCCGGGGGTCTGGCCACGGACCCCGGACATCCTTGTGACGTCAGTGGCCGGGTTGTGCGTCAGTGTGACCGTGCCCCCGCCGTACATGAGCTCGACTTCCAGCACATCCGGCGCGACGCCGGGCGGCCAACGATCCATCGTCACGACGATGGGGGCGGGCCGGCCACTGGGATTTGGCGGGCCGCTGTGGGTTGAGAAGTTACCGCCGTGGCCTCGGACGGTGTGTGTGACCCGGGCGTCGATGGTGGCGGTGTAGCGAGCGCCGGTCTGCGGGAGCAGATCCAGTCGAGCCTCGACGTGTTGTCGACGCGGTGCCAACTCCAAGAGGACCACATCGGTCAACCAGAATGCGGGGAGGATCAGCGACAGCGTCCATGCAAGAAGGAAGGCTCCGAGGCCCAGCGCCTTGTCGGCCGCGGTGGCGATGCCCACCTCGCGCAGGTCGCTGCCACACTCAGGGCATTGAAAGGTGCTCACGCCTCTTGCGGGATAGCCACAGGCACGGCAATGCGGCAGGGCCGAACCGGCTCGGCGAAACACCCGGATCCACAGCACGATCAGGCCGACGATCGTTCCCAGCAGCAGCAATCCACCCAACATGCGAGTCCTCTCCAACGCCGGGTGCCACTGACAAGGCCGGCCGCGGCCTTGTCAGTGCGGGACGCCATGCGTGACCGTCATGGCGATTCGCACTGACAAGCTCCGCCCACGCCACACCTCCGCTTGTCAGTGGCACCCCCCGTCACCCTGCCGTTGCCCCGCAGCCTGCCCCCACCCCATCCCCATCGGTGTGCATCAGTGTGCATCGGTGGTTTCATCTTCGTCCTCCCCCGCAAGCACCGCGTGATCAACCTCAACGCCATCGGTGTTGACCAGGCGGAACTCGACGCGCGGGCCCTCGACGGTGATGAGTGTCGCGAAGTGCCGGCTGCCCTCGACGCGCGTCGGCTCCTCGCCCTCGGGACGGATGATCTGCCCACCCTCGTCGTCGCGGGCGAACCAGACGTCGTCCGGCAGGCTGTTGCGCAGCGTGACGTGGTCGCGGTCCGCGTGGACGCGGCCGCTCATGCCCGCGGTGGCGTTGAGGATGTAGTGGATGCCGTTGCGCTGCTGGCGGTAGTAGATGTGCGTGCCGCCGGCGAACACCGCGCGCACGCCGTATTGCTCGAACATCTCGGCCGCGGCGTCGCGCACTTCGTTGGCGGGCCGCCACCGCCCCGTGAACCAGGCGTGATGGCTGAAGACGAAGATGTGCTCGACGGCGTCGTCGGCCGCGGCGTCGGCGAGCTCGCGCTCCAGGTCCGGCAGCAGCTCCTTTGTCTCCATGAACTCGTAGGGCAGGGCGATGAAGCGGGCGTTGGCGTGGCCGAAGCGGAACACCTGGTCGTGCGGCTGGACGAAGTAGTGGCTGAAGCGGGCGCGGCCCTGGGCCTGGTGCTCCTCGGAGGCGTCCTCGCGGCCGCCGCGGCCGACCTCGTGGTTGCCCGGGGCCGCCCAGGTGGGGACGGTGCGGAAGAACGCGCCGCCATGTTCCTCGAGCCGGCGATACTCCGCCAGGCCCCGGTTGCCGTAGGCGACGTTGATGATGTCGCCCATGGTGATGGCGAAGTCGGGCTCGAGCTCGTGCAGCAGGCTGAACATCTGCGCCTCGCGTCGGCTGTGCAGGTCGGAGAAGCCGGCGAAGGTGAAGCTCGGCGTCTCGTCGTCGGCGGTGCGCTCGGCGAGCTCGCGCATCAGCGGGCGCGGGTCGTGCCGCGGCAGGGGGAACTCCTCCTCGGGCAGCGCGGCGGCGTCGGCGTCCCAGGCCCCCGCCACCTCCGCCAGCGCCGGGACGGGCGCGGCGAGGGTTGTCATCAGGGTGAGGCCAAGCATCGATCGCCATGCGTGGGTGATGGGCTCGAGCATGTCGGTGTCCTCCTTTGCCGGGGTGAGATGGGCGAGTCGTCGTTGTTTTCCGTTAGCCGTCGCCCCCCGGGCGACGCGGAGGTCCGCACGTGCATCGGGCGCGATGGGCCGGGTGCCACTGGCGGGCAAGCCGCCAGTGGCACCCGGTGCATCGGGCGCTGTGGGTGCGGCGAACGCCCGCGTCGCTCGGGGAGCGACGGCTAACACCTCGTGCAGAACCGGTCATTCTCTTCCCAACGGTGTGCATTCGTGTGCATCGGTGGTTGCCTTTGCTCCCCCCCGGGTCGCTCAACGCGCCGACGCGGCGTCGGCATCGACGGCGATGCCCGCGGCCTCGGCCTCGGGCTCCAACGCCATCCGCACGTACTGTGCCGGCGGGGCGTCGCAGGCGTGCATCAACTCGGTCATGCGGCTCTTCAAGCGCTGCTCGGCCTTCGCGTCGTCCGTCGTGCCGGTCTGCCCGGGGTCCGTCTCGAGGTCGTAGAGCAGGTGGGTTGTCAGGGCCGGGTGCGCCTCGCGCTCGGGGCGCTTGCGTATGAACTTGAGCACCGGCATGCCCTTGGTGAAGCTGAAAGGCTCGGCAAGGCTCACGTCGGTGCTCGGGTTCAACTTGAAGCCGCGCATCGACATGGGCATGAGCGTGTAGCTGGGGCAGGGCACGTCGGGCCGGCCCTGGCGCATGTAGACGTATCGGCCGTCGGTAATGTTCACGTGCTGGCTGTGGTAGCCGAAGATCGCCGCATCGCGTACGGCGGTGTCGTCCGCCATCACGGGGGCGAGGTCATGCCCGAGCATGTCGGCGGTGGGCTCGAGGCCGAAGCAGCGCAGCAGCGTCGGGCCCAGGTCGATCGCCGGCTGAACGAGCGCGTCGCGGCGGGTGCCGGCGGCGTGGGGCTGACGCGGGTCCCACATGAAAAAGGGCGTGTGGGCGACCTCCTCGTACATGGGCATCCAGTTCTTGGCCCAGCAGTTGTGCTCGCCGAGCATGAAGCCGTGGTCCGTCCAGACGATGAGCATGGTGTCCTGCCACATGTCGTGACGGTCCATCATGTCGAGGATGTCGCCCAGGCGCGCGTCGCACATCGACAGCAGCGCGGCGTAGTTGCGGCGGGCCTCGGCGACCTGCTCGGGGGTTTCGGTGACCTCGCGGTAGCCCGGCCAATCGAACAGCGGGCCGTCGTAGTCGCTGGGGTAACGGTCCTTGAAGCTGCGATGGCTGACGAAAGGCTCGTGCGGGTCGAAGGTCTCGAGCTGGAGGAACCAGTTGTCCTCGTCGCGGTTACGCTCGATGAAGGCGAGCCCGGCGTCGAAGGTCTGGTTCTGCGGCAGGTCCTGAACGCGCTGCTGGAACTGGCGGTTGACCCAGTCCTCGCGTCGGCCCTTGGGGTTGATGTGCTCGGGGATGGGCGGGTCGGCGACCTGGCCGACGTACGGGTCGCCCTCCTGGCCGCGGATGAACTGCCAGGTGTTGTACCGGCTGTGATAGGTCGCCCCGCCGTCCTCCCAGTAGTGGTAGTGGTCGGAGACGAGGTGGGTGTAGACGCCGGCGTCCTGGAGCATCTGCGGGACGGAGTCGTCGAAGGGCTCGAGCCCGCCCCAGCCGGTGTGCAGGAAGCTGGGCCGGCCGGTGTGAAAGTCCCGCCGCGCGGGCATGCAGGGCATGGAGCAGACGTAGCTGCGGTCGAAGGTGGCGGTGCGCTGCGCCAGGCGGGCGAAGTTGGGCGCATGCACCCAGGTGTCCGGCGCGTAGGGCGGGAGCATGTGGCGGTTGAGCGAGTCGAACATGACCATGATGGTGCGCATGGCGAGGGCCCCTGTGAGGTGGCGACGGGTCGATTGTAGCGGAGTGGGGAGGGGGGCAGGATGGGAGCAAGCGGGGGTTATACGGATGCAGAAAACGCCCTGGACGTGGGGTGCCACGGCTTGAGCCGAAGGGCAACCCGTGCATCGCTCGGTCGTCGCACGGCTTGCCGCTTCGCGGACAAGCCGTGGCACCCAACGCCGTGAACTTCACGCGTGGCGGCGCCGATGTAGGGTGGGTAGAGCGCAGCCATCGCTTCGCTCTACCCACCCTACAGCCAGAGTTCACGGCGATGCTTCGCCTACGCCATCGCGGCGGCGGGACTGCTCGGCCGCACGACCTGCCCGGGCGTGGCGCCGGTGTGATTGCCGTCGTGCCAGACGCGCTGACCGTTGACCCACACGTCGCGGATGCCGCTGGCGAGCTGGTGCGGCCGATCGAACGTGGCGTTGTCCGCGACGCTCGCGGGGTCGAAGATCACCACGTCCGCCATCGCGCCGACGCGCAGCGTGCCGCGGTCGGCGATGCCCAGCCGGGCCGCGACGGACGAGGTCATTTTGCGTACGGCGTCCTCGAGCGTGAGCACCCCCGCGTCGCGCACGTAATGCCCCAGCACCCGCGGGACGGTGCCGTACGCCCGCGGGTGGGTCAGATCCCCGTCCGCGACGGTGGCGGGGTCGAACACCCCGGCGTCGGAGGCGATCTTGACCCACGGCTTGACGATCTGCCGGCGCAGATTCTCCTCCGTCATGCGGAAGTAGAGCGTGAAAATGCGCTGGCCCTCGGCGGCGAGCAGGTCCAGGGCCGCGTCGGCGGGGGCCTGGCCGCGAGCCTCGGCGATGGCGTCGAGGCGCATGCCGACATACCGGCGATGCTGGGGCAACTTCAAGCCCACGGGCATGATCTCGCGCGCCCCTTCGGGCGTGGCGCGGTACTCCTGCGACGACTCGAGCATGGCCTCGCGGATGCGCGCCCGCTCGGCGGCGTCGGCGAGGCGCTCGAACAGCCGGCCGCCCTCGGCCGCCCAGGTCGGCAGGATCGTCGTCAGCCCCGTGCCGCTGGCGACGTAGGGGTACATGCACGCGGTGACGTCCTGCCCCGCGGCGCGGGCGGCGTCGATGCGACCGATCACCTCGGGCATCAGGGGCCAGCTCGGCCGGCCGCTGGCCTTGAGGTGGTAGATCTCCACCGGCAAACCGGCCCCGTGGCCGATGGCCAGCGCCTCGTCCAGCGCCTCGAGAATGGCCGTGCCCTCGCTGCGCATGTGGGTGATGTAGAGCCCGCCGTGCTCGGCGACGACCTTGCACACCTCGACGATCTCGTCGGTGTCGGTGTAGACGTCCGGCGGGTAGATCAGCGCGTAGGAGACGTCGAACGCCCCGTCGGCCATCGCCTCGGCCATGACGCGGCGCATGACGTCGAGCTGCTGGTGGTCGGGACTGCCCATGGCCATGCCCATGGCGTGGCGGCGCACGACGGAGCCGGCGAGGAACGACCCGACGTTGGGCGCCACGCCGCGCTCGGTCATCGCCTCGAGCCAGTCGCCGAAGCGCGTCCAGCCGCGGCTGCGCTCCAGCCATTCGTCGGTCGGCTCGGCCGTCTCGCCGGCGCCGCGCTCGGCCAGTGGCACGCCCAGCCGGCCGCCCACCGGTGCCGGCGTCCACGTTTCACCCATGATCTCGGTCGTCACGCCCTGGGCGATCTTGGAGACACACCGCCCGTCGCGCATCAGCGAGACGATGGCGTGGCTCTGGATGTCGATAAAACCCGGGCACACGACGTGGCCCGCGGCGTCGATGACCTCGCCCACGCGCTCCGCGGGCAGTTGGCCGGGCGGCGCGATCGCCGCGATGCGCTCGCCCGTCAGCGCCACGTCGCCGTAGAACCAGGGATTGCCCGTGCCGTCGATGATCTGGCCG
>SKPT01000263.1 GCA_007119405.1 Phycisphaeraceae bacterium | reverse complement strand
GCTCGCCTGCCTGCCAGTCTGGTGCGGCTGTGTCCTTGCCGCCGCGCAGTACCCGCGCGACCGCCGACCACCACCGCGCCGCGCCGGCCAATCCATCGCTGCTCCTCGCCCGGTCGCTGTCCAACGGCGCCAGGGCGAGCGGGCGACCGAACCGGCCCGCCGGGCTCCGTATCCCGGCCAGCGCCGGCGGCGCTCAGTCCTCGCCGCGCAGCTCCGCGAGCTGGCGCTCGATGCTTTCGATGGCCGCCGCGAGTTGACCGCGCGCCGCGTCGCGTTCCGTGCGCAGCTCCTCGATCTGCTCGCGGGCCTCGGCCAATTGCCTCTCGATCGCCTCGCGTTGTTGACGCGCCTCGGCCAAATCGGCTTCGAGCTGCTCGACCCGCTCGGTCAGCTCATCCACGCGCTGCGCGCCCTCTTCCAGGGCTCCCCGCTTCTGCTCCAGCTCGCGCTGCGCCTCCTCCAGCTCTAGCTGCGCGATCTCCAGCTCCGCGCTCAGGCGCTCGACATCCTCCGGCCCCTGGCAGCCGGCCAGCATCATCACGGCGATTACGGTAAGCCCAACCCCGAAGCCTTGGCATTTCCCCAACATGATCGGTGCTCCCATGGTACGAGTCGTCAACATGGCGCCAACGCTCACGCCCGGTGATACAGACCTGATGTGACGGCCCAGGCAGCTTGACGGCACGAGTGTATCGCGCCCTGACGGGGGGCGCCGAGTGAGCTTGCCCGGTTCGGGCTGGCGTCGGGCGGGGTGCGGGGTGCGGCCTGTATCGGTGGCGCTCCGGGTGACCGGGGGCCTCCGGGCAGTTCGCGAGCCTCAGCGGCTTACCGCCGGCGCCGAAGCGAATGTCAGCTCGTGCTCAGGCTCGAAGCGGTGCGCCGCCAGGTTGTAGGTCTGGACGCTCAAACGATGCCCCTCGATCGTCAGCAGGCGGAAGCGCGGCACGTGACAGCTTCCGAGCTTCGTCCGCTCCAGTCCCGGGACATGGACGTGGTGCACACCGCGGTCACAACGGGCGTGGCCCGGCCACTCGTCGAGATTCATGTGCAGGTGGCCGGAGAAGGTGGCGACGACGTCTTCCCGCGCCAGGATCCGCTCGTTGAGCGCCGGCCGCTGCATCGCACCGCGGGGGTGGAAAAGCCCCGGCGGCGCGTTGTGCGTGAAGAGAATGGCGGGAAGGCCGGGGCTCTGCATCAACTGCGCTTCGATCCAGTCGATCTCGTGGTCGTTGAGCTCCTTGCCGCCGTCCATCGCCGAGGCGAACACGAACAGGTGTCCCGCCGCGCGGCGGGTATACGACAAGCCGCGCCCGCTTTCGTCCTCAGGACCGCCACCGTTCCACTTCGCCGCGTAACGCAGCAGGCGCTCGGCGCCATTCTCGGCCATAAGCTCCTCGTTGCCGAGGATGGGCAGCAGCGGCGGGCGCAGGGCACACAGATGCTCGCTGACCGCGTCGTACTGGGCCAGCGCCCCCTTGTGGGCGATGTCGCCGGTGCCTGCGACGAAGGCGATCGGCGCCTGCTCATCAAGACGGTTGATCACCTCGACAGCCGCGGCGGTGTGGGTGAACACCGGCTCGGGCTTGGGCTCGGCGTCACCGAGGATGGCGATGCGGATCGGGCTCATGTGATCTCCAGCGAGCATCATAACCTGCGAGCACATCGTGGGCCAGGCCTGACGAAAGGCCTTCAGCGCCACCGCGGTGGTGACGACGTGGCCCTTCCAGCAGCGGACGCGCAGCGCATCAAACGGTGCCTCACGTGGAGAGTTCGGCCAATCGCCGCTGGATGAAGTGCCGCTCGGGAGCCTGCCGTGTCAGAGCGAGGGCCCGTTCGTAGGATGCACGGGCGTCCGCCGTTCGGCCCAATCGTCGGCACAGGTCGGCCCGGGCGGCATGGGCGGGGTGGTAGTCCGTCAGCTTGCCTCGCGCCAGGAGGGCATCGATCAGGGCGAGGCCGGCCGCGGCGCCGTCGCGCATCGCCAGGGCCACGGCGCGGTTCAGCTCGATCACGGGTGAAGGGTTCACCCGCAGCAGCACGTCGTACAGGCCGACGATGCGGGTCCAATCGGTCGCGGCGGCGGTGGGCGCCTCGGCATGCACGGCCACGATCGCCGCCTGAAGCGTGTACGGGCCGATGCGGCGTGCGGCGAAGGCTCGCTCCACCAGCGTCACCCCCTCGACGATGCGTTCGCGATCCCAGAGCGAGCGATCCTGATCTTCCAGCAGAACCAGCTTGCCCGCCGACGAGGTGCGAGCGGCACGGCGCGATTCGTGCAGCAGCATGAGCGCGAGCAGGCCCATCGCCTCAGGCTCCGTGGGCTCGGACAGCAGGTCGACGAGCAGCCGGCCGAGTCGGATCGCTTCGCCGCAGAGGTCGGGCCGCGTCAGCGAATCGCCGGATGAGGCTGTGTACCCTTCGTTGAACACCAGGTAGACCACGCGAAGCACGGCATCCAGCCGGTCGGGCAACTCGTCACGGGCCGGTGCTTCGAAAGGGATGCGGGCGTCGCGGATCTTCCGTTTGGCGCGCACGATGCGCTGGGCGATGGTGGGCGGGGTGGTGAGAAAGGCGTGAGCGATCTGCTCGGTTGTCAGGCCGCAGACCTCGCGCAGCGTCAGCGCCACCTGGGCATCGGGCGGCAGCGCGGGGTGGCAGCAGGTGAAGATCAGGCGCAGGCGATCATCGGCAACGCCCTGGCCTTCCGCGATTGCGGGGGCGTCCGTGGAGCTGTTCAGCCGTTCAGCGAGCTGAGCCAGGGACGCATCAAAGCGTGCGCGGCGGCGCAGGGCGTCGATGGCCTTGAAGCGGCCGGTCGAGACCAGCCACCCCCGCGGGCTCGCGGGAATCCCCTCCCGCTGCCACTGTTCGATTGCCGCGGTGAAGGCGTCGTGCAGCGCCTCCTCGGCCAGGTCGAAGTCGCCCAGCAGGCGCACCAGCGTCGCGTACACCCGCCGCGACTCGGCGCGGTAGACGGCCTCCACCCTCTCGCGCATCGCTCCGGCGGCATCGCGGCTCATGGCGTCGGTCTCTGGGCATCACTGGGGCGAACGCCAGATGGTACCGCGAATGCTTCGAGCAGGACATCGGGAATGTGTTCGTGGCCTACCGCTTCTCGATCTTCGCGCGCAGGCGCTCCTCCTGCTCGCGCAGCTCCGGCGTCAAAAGCTCGGCGAGATCTTCACACTCGAAGACGGGCCGGATCTCGATCTCGGAATCGTCTGGCATCGGATTGGGGCAGCGCTTGACCCAGTCGATCGCCTCCTGCATCGAGCTCACCTGCCAGAGCCAGAAACCGGCGACGAGTTCCTTCGTCTCGACGAACGGGCCGTCGATGACGGTGCGGCTTGTCCCCGAAAAGTGGACGCGCACGCCTTTGGAGCTGGGCTTCAGCCCTTCCGCCGCGAGCAGGATGCCGGCACGCTCCAGTTCCTCGTTGAACTTCCCCATCTCCGCGAACAGTTGCTCGCTGGGCATCTCGCCCGCTTCGGACTTGGGGCTGGCCTTGACCAGGACCATGACTTTCATAACTGCTCCCCTGTTGAATGCGGCATCGGGCTCACCGACCACGCGTCGGTGAAAAGGCGAACGTCCATCGTGTCACACATCATCCGGCGGAAGCATTCTCCGTCACCACGACGACCATCCACGAGACGCCGAAGCGGTCCGCGACCATGCCGAAGCGCGGTGAGAAAAAGGTCTCGTCCAGCGGTATCTGCACCTGCCCGCCGTCGCTCAGCGCGGCGAACAGGCGGTCGGCCTCGGCCTCGTCCGCCGCGGTGAGCGACAGCGAACACCCCGAATATCCTGTCGTCTGCCCCGTTGGGTCGTCCGACGCCATCATTATCGTCTGGCCGATGCGAAAGCTCGCGTGCATCACCTTGTCGGCGACGCCGGGCACGCCGGACGGACACATGCCGGGGTCGGGGCTGTCGCGATAGTGCATGAACGATTCCACCTCGGCGCCGAGCGCTTCGCGGTAGAACGCGACCGCCTCTTCGCAGTTGCCGTTGAAGAACAGATAGGGTTGAACTTGCACGATGTCTCCTTGTCAGTGGTGATCGGGATGGCGGTTATCCCGCGTACGCCCGCTCAAGCTCGCCGATGTCGAGCTTTCTCATTTGCAGCATGGCCTGCATGACCCGCTGTGATCTTGCGGAATCATGGTCCGCGAGCATCTTGAACAGCACGATGGGAACGACCTGCCACGACACGCCGAACTTGTCCTTGATCCAGCCACAGCGTTCCGCTTCCGGATCGGCGGAGAGCTTGGCCCAGTAATCGTCGACTTCGTCCTGCGTCTGGCAGTTGATCTGCAACGAGATGGCCTCGTTGAACTTGAACATCGGGCCGCCGTTGAGCCCCGTGAACGGCCGCCCGTCGAGCTGGAAGTCAATGGTCAGCACCGATCCCACCGGTTGTCCGGAGGCCCTGGCCGAGACTTCGTTGACGCGCGTGACATGGCCGATGCTGGAGTTCTTGAAGATGGCGGTGTAGAACGTTGCCGCCTCTTCAGCCTGGCCATCAAACCACAAACAGGGGGTGATCGTTTGAATGTTTTCCATGTTGTTTCTGCTTGCGTCGAGTTGAGGAAACCTCGCCTGGCACAACTGGGTCGGCCGACACCGCGACGGTCGCCCTTGCGACACCGATCATACTCCTTGAACACACCATCACGGCTGAAGATCGAACAGCGCCTTGCTGGTTTCCGGATCGAACGGCGCCGACCAGTGCTCATGCACGATGACCCACTTGCCCCCCGTTCTGCGGAAGCCGATGGTGCTGCGCATCCAACAGGCTTGTGCTTTGCCGGACTCATCCGGCCCCGGGCCGCACCGGCAGAGCCAGTGCCCGAAGGCGACGTCGCCGCTGACCGCAATGCTCGGCTGGTGCAGCTCGAAGGTCATCCCCGACGACGGGCACATGGCGATGCATGCTTCCCAGTGCTTCCTGTATGCTTGCACCCCTTTGAACTGCAATTGTGCGATGGCGTCGAACGCGAGAATGTCGGGCGCGTAGTGCGAGGCGATGCGCTCCGGGTCAGAGGCGCGGATCGCATCCAAATAGCGGTCCACCAGGTCGCGAATCTCGGTTTCGGCTGCGGATTGGGTTGTTGTGGTTCCCATGGTTGCTTTCTTTCAGCAAGGGTTGTTAATCGGTACGCTGCGCCCCTGACTCACGAGCCGCCGCAGGACGTCGCGGCGTCCCGGTCTCCGTACTCATCGTGACGGCGGGGCCAGTTCGGATACACGGCGTCATTCCGACCTTCCGGGGTGAGATCGAGATAGTGATTGGCGTCCAGAACGATGTCGAGCCCGCGGGCATAGGTTGAGTAGGTGTGAAAGACCTGCCCCGCGGTGTCCTTGAAGAACACACTGATGCCGGGTAGCTCTTCACTTCGATAGCGTGGAGCGATGTCGATCGTCCCGAAATTGTAGTTCACTCTCCCTTCAGCCAATTGCTCCTGTGTGAAGGAGACATGGAAGTCGTAGTTGAACTCGCTGCCGAGGGAGGACACCCATGCGAAGCGCCAGCCCATGCGCCTGCGGTAGGCCAGGAGCTTGTCGATCGGCGCGCGGGAGACGGCCACGATCCGCACGTTGTGATGCTCGAGGTGTTGCGCGGGGCCGTCAATATGCTCCGCCTGGAAGGAGCAGCCGGAGCAGGCGGCGTCCCAGTCCGGCGCATACATGAGATGGTGAACGATGAGTTGGCTGCACCCATCAAACAGCTCGGCGAGCGTCCGTTTCCCGTCTTCCGCCTCAAAGAGGTAGTCCTTCTCGACTTTGACCCATGGGAGGGCGCGTCGCTCGGCGGCGATCGCGTCGCCCTGACGCATGTGCGCCTTTTCCTTGGCAAGCAGGGTCTTGCGCGCCGCGATCCACTCCCCGAGCGCCACGCGAGGGGTAAATTCACGTTCCAGACACGCGAAGGCGTCGGCGGGCAGGTAGAGCGTGCCGCGACGGGCGTGCGGGTCGATGACGATGCGATCGCAATACGCCTGCACGAGCTGACGGGTCTCGTCGAAGCTGGCCTTGCCTTTGGTGATCTGCTCGAAGCGGCGGAAGCGGTCGTCGGCCCATTCGCGCAGGTCCGCCTCCGTGTACGGCGCCACCTGCTCGGGCTGTTGCTGCTCCAGGCGCTCACGTAGCCCATCGCGTCGCCGCTTCAGGCCCGCCAGCGTGGCTTTCAGCTCGTCAAGGCCCTCGAAGTCCGGGTCAGCCAGCATGGCCACGGTGGTCTGGATGCGCTTGTCCAGCGCCACAACCTGCTTCTCAAGCTCGGCGGCGTCGTCGGCATCGTTCCGCTCGTCGCCGGCCATCGCCGCCTGCACGAACGATTCCACCGCCTGCTCCCGGCCGGCGTGGTCGCCCATCAGCACCTGGCCCACCTGCTCGATGACGAACGCGTCGAGGCCGTCGGCAGGTACGTTCGTCGGCTTGCACACGGCCTTGCCGCTGCGGTAGTAGCCGCCATCGACGTAGTAGCGATACCGCACCCACCGCTT
>SKPT01000577.1 GCA_007119405.1 Phycisphaeraceae bacterium | reverse complement strand
GGCCCGGCGGGGGTGGCGGCGGCGCTTGCCGCCGCGCACGCCGGGGCGCGCGTGCGGCTGATCGAGACGCACGGCTGCCTGGGCGGAATCTGGACCGCCGGGCTCCTGAGCTGGATCCTCGACAAGGACAACAAGCCCGGCGTGATGAGCCGGATCCTCGCCGGCCTCGACGCCGCGGGGGCGCGCAACCAGTCCAACGCCTACGACACCGAGGTGATGAAGCACCTGCTCGAGCGCCTTTGCTTGGGCGCCGGCGTCCGCGTGCGCCTGCACACGCGCGTCGTCGCGGCCGCACGCGATCAGCGCAACCGCCTGGCCGTGCTGGTGACCGAGAGCAAGACCGGCCGCGAGGCGTTCGCCGGGTCGGTGTTCGTCGACTGCACGGGCGACGGCGACCTCGCCGCCCAGGCGGGCTGCGGCTATGACCTCGGCCGCGAGAAGACCGGCCAGACGCAGCCGATGACGCTGATGGCGCTGCTGACAGGCGTGAATTACCGCCAGCTCAACGCCCGGCAACTCTGCCGCGGCGACGGCGTGAGCGTTCGCGCCGCCAAGGACGCGCTGCGCCAGGAGATGACGCGGGCGGGCGTGTCGCCCTCCTACAGCGATCCGACCCTCTTTCCCATACGCGACGACCTGTTCGGCTTCATGGCCAACCACGTCTACGGGCGAAGCGGCTTGAGCGCTCAGGACCTGACCGATGCGACGTTGGCGGCACGCGCGGAGCTGCACACCATCATCGACGCCCTGCGCAGCCTCGGCGGCGTCTGGACGGGCGCGCGGCTGGTCGCCACCGCGGAGCAGATCGGCGTCCGCGAAGGTCGCCGCGTGCGCGGGCGCTACGTGGTCACGCAGGATGACCTGCGCGAGGGTCGCCGCCATGACGACGCGGTCTGCCGCGTCACCTTCCCCATCGACGTACACGTGACGGACCCGGCCGCGTCGGGCACACACGCCGTCGAGCCGGCCCCGGTCAAGAGCCAGCCTTACGACATCCCGTACCGGGCGCTAATCGCGCGCGACGTCGACGGCCTGCTGCTGGCGGGCCGCTGCATCAGCGGCGACTTCCTCGCCCACAGCAGCTATCGCGTCACGGGCAACGCGGTCGCCATGGGCCAGGCCGCGGGCGTCGCGGCGGCGCTGGCGAGCCGTCACGACCTGCTGCCGCATCAACTCGACTGGGCCGGGCAGATCAAGCCGGCGCTCGATCAGGTTGTCGTCGCGATGGACGCCGGCGTGGCGAGCGCGTCGTGAGCCGTGGATCGTGGCCCAAGCGCGCTCACTCGTGGGCGGCATCCGGCTCGTCGTCGCCTTCGATGAAAATCAGCCCCTCGCGCCGCGTCAGGTAGAGCCGGCCGTGGAACTGGTGCTCGATCTTCCACGCCAGGGCGGCGACCGCCAGGGCGGTGATGCCCATCGCCGACACGACGACCAGCCCGAGCACGCGCAGCCAGATGGCGGTTAACGCGTCCGATGAACCCCCCAGCGCCACGCCGGTGCCCGCGGCGGTGGCGGCGAGCACGGCCGCGACCAGCGCCGGATGACGGTCAGCCCAGGGCTTGTCCAGCATCGTCAACCGCCGCCACAGCGCCCGGCTCATCATCCACACCAGTGGGGCGGCGAGCACGACGCCTACCGCCAACGCCGCGGCGACCGGCTCCGACGGCAACTGCCGCGCCAGCACGTACCCGATCGATGCCCCGAGGCCGGCCCCCAACACGAGACACATTGGCCAGTAGCGAATCTGCTGCATCATGCGAACCCTTTCATCCATTGGGACGAATGGGAGCCGCGGTCCGTTCGGTGATCCTGCAGATGACGCAAGGCCCCGTGGCCGCGGCAATTACACCGTGGATCGCCCGGTCTTCGCGTCGTTTGGCGCAAGCCTCGGGGTCCGCGGAAGCTCAATCCCCGGCCTGCCCCGCGGCCTCGGCGTCGAGGTACCACGTCAACTCGCCGTCAATCGGGCACACGCCCAGGATCGGCAGGTCCAGCACCTCGCATCGGCCGTTGCACTCGGTCTCGATCTGCCGGATCGTCGCCGCCTTCTTGCTGCCCGTGACCAGCACCGCCAGCTCGCGCGCGGCGTTGAGCAGGCAATACGTCATCGTCACCCGCGGCGGAGGGGTGACGTGGTGGCCCTCGTTCACCGCCACGCACGCATCGTTGACGCGCAGGGCGTGCGAGTGCGGGAAGAGGCTGGCCGTATGCCCGTCGTCGCCCATGCCCAGCAGCACGAAGTCCAGCCGCGGAATCTCGTCCTTGAGCTCAAAGACCTCGCGCATCTCCTTCTCGTACGCGGCCGCGGGCTTGTCCTGCATCACGGGCATCGGGTGCTTCTGCCGCTTGCGCAGCGGGACGTGGTCGGCCAGCGTCTCGCGGATCATCTTCCAGTTGCTGCGCTCGTCGTCCTCGGGCACGCGGCGTTCGTCGACGATCCAGATGTGCGTGCGGTCCCAGGGGATGGCGCGGTAGCGCACGTCGGTGACGAGGCGCATGTAGAACTTTTCGGGCGTCGAGCCGCCGGACAGCGCCAGGTGGAAGGCCCCGCGCTCGGCGACGGCGCGGTCGGCGGCGGCGAGCAGCGCGTGGGCGAGATCGTCATAGAGCTGGTCGGCGTCGGCGGCGACGTGGACGGGGCCGGTGAGCTGGGGTGTCGCGGAGGGCATGGGGGAATCCTGGTGCTATCGTGGGGGTGTGGCGGGGGCGTGGGGTTTGTGCGACGCCAGCCGTCGCCATGAGAAGTGTAGTCGTTGGATGGACGGGCGTGGCGACGACGAGCCACTATGCGTCCGTCAGCAGTTGCTCCAACTCCTGGGTAAGGATTGGCAGGTTCTGCTCAATGATGCCCCAGATTTCCTCGTCGCGTACGTTGAAATAGCCATGTGCGAGCTGGTTCCGCAGGCCGATGATCTTGCCGGCGTCCGTGATCCACGTCAGTTGATTTGGCTCGACCTTGCGAATCGCGGCCGCGGCCTCGCCGATGAGGAAAAGCTCTCGCTCCACCGCCGATCGGATCGTCCGCTGTCGGCGATAGTCATCAAGCGATTGCCCCGCCACGTGCTGCTGAATCGCGCGGCAGGCGTCGAGCATGTCATGAAGATAGGTGCGAACGTCACGCTTCATAAATCGGCTGACGGGACTGCTCCACCGCGCGCCTGAAGTAGGGGTTGCGGATGGCGTCGGGTTCGATGAGGTCAACGGACCGGCCGAAGAGCTGCTGAAGCTTGTCAAGCAGGGTGAAGTAATCCCCCTGGAACCCGCCGCGCACCACGTTCTCGTCGAACTCGACGATCAGGTCCAGGTCGCTGTGCTGCGGGTCAAACTCATCGGTCGTCGCCGAGCCGAACACATCCAGTCGGCGGACGTGATGCTCACGGCAAAGCTGCTCAAGCTCCGCGCGTCGTGATTCGATGATCGCGTGGCGAACCATTGTCAGACTCCTGCGCACAATCTGTTGCCGCCGTGCGTTGAGACGCTGCTTCCGCCCCTGCGGATCGATCAGGCGATCTGGCTGCTGTGCCTGGAGTCGGCGCTGCAACTCGGCCAGCTCACGCACGCTGCCGTGACACTCCTCCCACAGTCGCTCGCGCACCTCGTAAATCTCGCGGACGATCGGATCGGTCGGCATCATGCATGCTCCACGCTTCACGGCACCCGCCACGCCGCGCCGTGCCGCGCCAGCAGTTCCTCCGCCTCCGCCGGGCCCCACGTCCCCGCATCGTACATCGGCATCGGCCCGTCCTTGTGCTCGGCCCAGTAGTCCAGCACCGGCTGAACGATCCGCCACGCCTGCTCGATCTCCTCACGCTGCTTGAACAGCGTCTGATCCCCACGCATCGCGTCCAGCAGCAGCGTCGCGTACGACTCCGGCGGCGTGGCCTGAAATTGACGCTCATAGTCAAAGTGCATGTCCACCGACTTGATCTGCATCTGAATCCCCGGCACCTTGCCTTCAAAACGCAGGCGGATGCCCTCGTCCGGCTGCACGTTGATCACAATGTGATTGGGCGTAAGCTGCCCATCGCTGGCCGCCTGGGCGAAGAGCTTCTGCGGCGTGGGCTTGAAGCGGATGACGATCTCCGTCGCCTTCTTCGCCAGCCGCTTGCCCGAGCGCAGGAAAAACGGCACACCGGACCAGCGCCAGGTGTCGATGTAGAGCTGAAGCGCCGCGTAGGTCTCGGTCATCGACGCGGGGTCGACCCCCTTCTCCTCACGATAGGCCGGCACGGCCTTACCCTTGATCGTCCCGCCCCGGTACTGGCCACGCACCGCCACGTGCGGCACGACCTCGGGCCTGATCTCGCGCACCGCCGCGAGCACCTTCATCGACTCGCTGCGGATGTGATCCGCCCGCTGCGTCACCGGCGGCTCCATCGCCACCAGTGCCAGCAGTTGCAGCAGGTGGCTCTGGATCATGTCGCGCATCACCCCGCCGTCCGGCCCGTCGTAGTAGCCGCCCCGGCCCTCGACGCCCACCGACTCGGCCGCCGTGATCTGCACGTGGTCGATGTACGTGCGCGTCCACAGCGGCTCGAAGATCGCGTTGGCGAAGCGGAACACCATCAGGTTCTGCACCGTCTCCTTGCCCAGGTAGTGGTCGATCCGGTAGACGGCTTCATCCTCGAAGACGCGCCCCAGCACGCGATTGAGGTGCGCCGCCGACGCCACGTCCTGCCCGAAGGGCTTTTCGACGATGATGCGCTGCCACGGCCGCGTCGCGCGGTTGATCGAGCACCACGCCCGGCCCTCGGTGACCATGTTGTGCCGGCCGATGTTCTCGATGATCGGGTCGTACAGGCTGGGCGCCACGGACAGGTAAAACAGCACGTTCTCGTCCGTGCCGTGGCCCGCGGCGATGCTTTTCATGCGCTGCTGGATGGCGGGGAACTCGTCGCGCTTCGTCGAGTCGCCGGCGTGATAGTGCAGGCAGGGGGCGAACCGGGCCCAGGATTCCTCATCGAAGCCGTAGGCGAACTCCTTGGCGTGCGTCTTGAGGTAGTCGCGGAACTCGTCGTCGCTGTACTTCGTGCGGCTGATGCCCATGATCGCGAAGTTCTTCGGCATGAGCCCGCCGCGGTACAGGTCGTACAGCGACGGGATGAGCTTGCGCTTGGTCAGGTCGCCCGAGGCGCCGAAGATGACGAGGAGGCAGTCGGAGACGGCCTTGCGTTCGACGACAGGGTTGATCGCGGAGGCCGGGTTGTCGGAAGGCGGGCTGGTCATGATGGGCGACACTAGACACGAAACGGCGGGGTGAGGCAAGCGCCGGGCCCGGTGCGGGCGCTGACGGGTTTTCCTGCCCCCTCCCCTTCCGCAGCGGTCCCCGGACATGCCCGATGACCAAAAAAACACGGACGAGCGCAAGCCCGTCCGTGTCGCAGATCCTCGCTCACTCACACCCGCCGATCACTTCAGCGCTTCGTCGCCTTGCTGCGGCTCCGCCTCGGGCGACCGCTGCCCGCGCTCGCGGGCCTGCTCGGCGTGATCGGTCATCGGCACCAGGAAGATCTCCACGCGCCGGTTCTCCTCCGTTCCGCCGGGCCGATGCTCCACCAGCGGGCGGTAGTACGAGTACCCGCTGATGCCCATGCGCCCGGCGCCGACCCCCGCGTCCTCCAGCGCGTTCTTGACCGAGATCGCCCGGTGAGCCGACAGGTGCCAGTTCGTCGGGTGACGCTCAAGCGTCGCCGGGTTGGCGATCGGCACGTTGTCCGTGTGGCCCACGACGCGCACCTCGTAGCCCCGCGCCGCGTCCGTGTTGAGTATCCGCGCCAGCCGACGCAGCGAGTCCTGCGCCTCGGTCCTCACCTCCGCCGAGCCCAGGTCGAACGTCAGGTCCGCCTGGAAGCGGATCATGCCGCGGTCCGGCTCGTAGGTCATCAAATCCGGGTTCGACTCCGCCAGCCGCCGCAGGTCCGCGTCCAGCTCGGCCGGCAACTCCATCGGCGTGCCCGCCCCGGCCAGCGCTTCCTCGGCCTCGGCCAGCGCCGCCCGCAGCCGGTCACGCTCGGCCCGCAGCTCCTCGATCTGACCGCGCGCCGCCTCCGAGTCGTCCCCGGCCCGCTGCAATGTTGCCAGACGCGCCTCGAGTTCCTCCAGCTCCGTCTGGAGGTCGACCTTCTGCTCCTCGCTCTGGCGGTACATCGTCCGCAGCTCGTCGTACTGACGCTGCGAGACGCAGCCGGCCCCCAGCAGCATCGTCGCCAAAACAACGGTTGCGGTGGTGCGGATCGTAAGCATGACAGACCTCTCCATAGGTTGAATGAGCACTTGCCGGGACTGACTCCACCAGCCCCTCACCATCCCCGTCGTTTGCTCCGGCCCGCCCGGTTCGCACCCGGTGGCGGGCCGGCGCCCCCTGCCAATCTGGGCAGGCTGGGGCATTGGGCTGGAGTATACATCTCGGCCGGGCGACTTGGAATCGCCGCAGCGATGCGTTATGAAGGTCTTATCGGAACACGCAGGCCCGCAGCATGAAACGTCAGCCGGTCACCATCATCCGTGCCGCCGCCGTCCGCGACGCCCG